>JAADDB010000279.1 GCA_013154135.1 Chloroflexota bacterium | reverse complement strand
CTGCCTCCGTGTGGGTATCAAAGTTGGGTGTGCTGGCGACGGACGGCGAACGACGACCGACGGACGACCAACGACCACCGACGAACGACGACCGACGACCGATATCGTCCATAACGGGCGGCCCGTCCCCCCCTCTTACTCGTTAGTTACCCTTACCACCTTGGCCTATTCAGCCAACCTCGACTTCCTCCCCCTTAACCGTTAATCGTCAATCGTTACTCCTTACTTACGGTAGTTGCTCGTTACGCATCCCCATCTTGGCCTATTCAGCCGACCTCGATTTTCCGCCCTTTAATCGTTAATCGTCAATCGTTACTCCTTACTTACGTTACGCATCCCCATCTTGGCCTATTCAGCCAACCTCGACTTCCCGCCCCTTAATCGTTAATCGTCAATCGTTACTCCTTACTTCTCCCCCCTTCACATCCACCACCCACGATTCGATCTCCCCATCGTGGAGCTGGACCCACATGTGTTCGCCCACGGCCACATCGTTCACCGAAGTGACCACCTGGCCGTCGGAGCGGATGACAATCGCGTACCCCCGGTCCAGGACCTGGCGGGGGTTCAGCGCGTTGAGGCGGGCTTCCAGCCCCTGCACGCGGGTGCGCGTGAGCTCGAGTCGGTTCTGCATGCTCTGTTGGATGGCCCGGGTCATATCGTCGATGCGCTGGCGGGCCACCGCGATCTGGTGTTGCGGGCTTTTGAGCCGGAGCGCCCGGGTTTCCGTTTCCAAACTCTGTCGTTTGCGAGCCACATGGCCGAACAGGAGTTGGAGCAACCGTTCGCGCAGGCGGGCGACCCGTCGTCGCAGCTCCTGGGCGTCGGGCACGATGGCCGCGGCCGCGGCCGACGGCGTGGGCGCGCGCAAGTCCGCCACAAAATCCGCGATGGTGAAATCCGTCTCGTGGCCCACCCCGCTGACTACAGGGATGGGAGAGCGGGCAATGGCCCGAGCGACCCGCTCGTCGTTAAAGGCCCACAGGTCCTCCAGGGAGCCTCCGCCCCGGGCCACGACAATGACATCCACATCCGCCCGGACCAACGCTTCCAGCGCGGCCACAATCTGACGGGGGGCGTCCTCTCCCTGCACCTGAGTCGGGGAGAGGATGACCTCCACGCCCGCGAAGCGGTTGCGGATGACCCGGATAATGTCCCGCAGAGCTGCTCCGTGGGGGGATGTGACCACGCCGATGCGTCGGGGCCAGGAGGGGATGGGCCGTTTTCGGGCCTCGTCAAAGAGTCCTTCCTCGGCCAACTTCTTCTTCAGCGCCTCGAACTGCGCGTACAAGTTGCCCACTCCGGCACTGCGCACGAAGTCCACGTACAGCTGATACGTGCCTCGGGCTTCGTAGACGCTGATGTACCCGTGGGCCAGGATGTGTTGGCCGTTTTGGGGGAGCTCCGGGAGCGTGTCGGCCACCGAGCGCCACATCACACACTGCAAAGTGGCGTACTCGTCCTTCAGGCTGAAATAGCAGTGGCCCGAACTGTAGCGGACAAAGTTGGAAACCTCCCCTTCCAGCCACACATCCCGCAGAAGGGCATCGTCCTGGATAATGCCTTTGATGTACGCGGTGAGGTCAGAAACACTCCACGCTTTTAGAGAGACCATATGTGTTGCTCCTCCTCGGAAACCGTTTCTGCGATGGGGGCTGCGTCACGGAGGAGATGTCGAGGCAAGCGAGGACCGGAGGGCACCATGAGGATCAGGTTCTGGTGCTCCACCCAGACGTGGATAGGGGTTCGGGTGTAGGGGTCGCCGTCCAGGTGCACGGGTTGGTCGGGCGACGCCTCTATCTTGGCCGACCGAATCCGCCGGACCAGGACTTCCTGTTCGCCGGGGCGTTTGAACACGAGGATGTGGGACATGATGCGCAGGAATTCTTGGAAGTTCTGGGCCTGGATGAGTGCGATGTCCAGCCAGCCGTCGTCCATGTACGCGTTCGGGGCCAGGCGGAGGAAGGCCGCGTAGAGTTGCACGTTGTTGATGACGACCAGGTAAAAGGGGCCTTCCACCTGTTCCTTCTCGTCCAGGATAATTTGCCACTGGGGTGGTTGGTAGTTGAGGGCTGTTTGGACGGTGGGGAGGACGTAGGCCGCCATGCCCCAGCGGCGTTTTTCTTCCAAGTTGTACTCCACTTTCAGGGTGATGGCCGCGTCCAACCCGGTACCGCACCAGTTGAGGAAGCGATGGGTATGGTCCTTGCTGTCCTGCATCACCCCCACATCCACCCGGTACCAATCCGCGTGGGCCAGGATGCGCGCGGCTTCCAGGAAGGAGTTGGGCATGAAGGGGGATGGCAGGGGAAGACCCAAGTCGCGGGCCAGGATGTTCCCCGTGCCCGCGGGGATGATGCCCAAGGCCACGTCCGTGCCGGCCAGGCCATCGGCCGCGTGGCCGATGCTCCCATCCCCTCCCGCGACGATAACCGCGTTGTAGCCCTCTTCCACAGCCTGTCGCGCCAGCGCGCGGGTATGCCCGGGGTACTGACTGTGCCCGTGGGTGACTTCCCAGCCCTGGGAACGCAAATAGTCCTCGGCCTGTAAAAGGTCGTTTAGGCGAGTACCGTTGCGGGCGCCAGGGTTGATGATTAGGAAGGCCCGAATGTGTTCGGGTTTAGGTACCGGTGTCATAGGTGTCGCCTGATGAAGGTGTCCATGCCGCGATTTGCCGGTAACAGGAACATCGCATTATAACATGAGGGGAAAGAGAGGCGAAAATGGGCGTCCGCGACGTGAGCCCACGTCCGCCCACGAGATACAAGGTTTTTCAGCGGAGTGAAACATGGACGCGTGGAAGGAACTAGAGGAGGAAATCGTCCGGTGCCGTAAGTGCCCACGTTTGGTGGCCTGGCGCGAGGAGGTGGCCAGGACGAAACGCCGCGCGTACCGGGATTGGACGTATTGGGGACGACCTGTGCCCGGGTTTGGGGACCGGAACGCGCGGGTGCTCATTGTCGGCCTGGCCCCGGGCGCCCACGGGGCCAACCGCACCGGTCGCATGTTCACCGGAGGTGGGGCGGGGAATTTCCTGTATCCGGCTTTGTACCGCGCGGGGTTCGCCAACCAGCCCACCGCGTCGCACCGGGGCGATGGGCTGGAGCTGCGGGATGTGTTCATCACCGCGGTTGTCCGGTGTGTGCCCCCGAAGAACAAGCCCACGGCCCAGGAAATCGCAACCTGCCTGCCCTACATGGGACGGGAGATGGACTTGTTGCCCCGCTTGCGGGTCATTGTGGCCCTGGGCCGCATCGCGTTCGACGGGACGTTGCGCCTTCTCCGCCAGCGGGGGCAAGAGATCCCGCGGCTTTCCTTCGCGCACGGACGTGTGTACGAGCTGGGGGAAGGGTTGCCTTACCTGGTCGCCTCTTACCACCCCAGCCGTCAGAACACCCAGACCGGTCGGCTGACCCAGGAGATGTTCGACCGGGTGTGGCAGACGGTGCGGGCCCTGCTGCCACCCGAGGAACCCGTCGAAGGAGGTCCTTCATGACCTTTTCTCCGAGCGCTTTTTTGGAAAAGCTGCGCCGCCAACGGTGGTACAAAGGCCAAATCGTCCATGTGGAGGAGATCCCGGCTCGGCCGGCCGAGTACGGGACTCTGGATCGCCCCTTGCATCCCCAGGTCCAACGGGCCCTGGAGCACATGGGCATCACCCGCTTCTACACCCATCAGGCCCAGGCCATCAACGCGGCCCGGGCCGGGCACAACGTCATTGTCACCACCGGCACGGCCAGCGGGAAGACCCTCGCGTACAACATCCCGGTTCTGGAATCCCTGGCCGAGGATTGGCGGGCCCGCGCGCTCTACTTGTACCCCACCAAAGCCCTGGCCCAGGATCAGTTGCGTTCCCTTCGAGCCCTCACAGAGCGGGAGTTCCCCAACTTGGTCTTCGGGGTGTACGACGGGGATACGCCCACTCGGGTGCGGGCTCGTCTGCGCAAGGAAGCCCAGATCATCCTCACCAACCCCGATATGCTGCACGTGGGGATTTTGCCCCACCACACCTTGTGGGCCTCCTTCTTCCGGGGCTTGAAGTACGTGGTGATCGACGAGGCCCACACATACCGGGGCATTTTCGGCTCCCAGGTGGCCCTGGTGCTGCGACGTTTGTGGCGGTTGTGCGCCCATTATGGCAGTCAACCGCGGGTCATTGCCGCGTCCGCGACCATTGCCAATCCCCAGGAGCACTTCCACTTGCTCACCGGAGCCCACGCGCAGGTGGTGGACCGGGATGGGTCTCCTCGGGGGCCGCGCACCTTTGTCCTCTGGAATCCCCCGGTCATCGAGCCCGCAACCCAGGTGCGCCGCAGTCCCAACAGTGAGGCAACCCGCCTGATTACGGCCTTGATGTTGGAACGGGTGCGGACCATCGCCTTTGCCCGGGCCCGACGGATCGTGGAACTCATCCTCAAATACGTGCGTCACGCGTTGGAAAGGGAGGCGCCTGAGTTGCGGGACCGGGTGGCCGCGTACCGGGCCGGATACCGGGCCGAGGACCGTCGGGCCATTGAGCGCGCGTTGTTCGAGGGGAAGTTGTTGGCCGTGATCGCGACGACGGCTTTGGAGTTGGGCATTGATATCGGGGATATGGACGCGAGTGTGTTGGTGGGGTTCCCGGGGACGATTGCGTCCATGTGGCAACAGGCGGGACGGGCCGGTCGCCGTGGGAATGCTCCCTCCCTTTCCGCGCTCATCGCGTACGACAATCCCATGGAACAGTATTTCATGCGCCATCCGGAAGAGTTGTTCGGTCGGCCCATAGAGAACGCGCTCATCAACCCGGACAATGAGTATCTCTTGCGCATGCACCTGCCCTGTGCGGCCCGGGAGTTGCCCCTGGTGGTGGATCCACCTCCGGGGGTGCGCGCGCTCGACGATGAACGCCTCTTCGGCCCGAATTTCCCCAAGGTCATGCGGGAGCTGGAGGAGTCCGGCATTCTTCGTTATCGGGGAGGACGTTGGTATTATATGGGACGGGATTATCCGGCCAAACGGGTGAGTTTGCGTTCCATTGACTCGGATCGCTTTCTCATTGTGGATGAGGAGAGCGGGCAGGTGCTGGAGGAGATCGAGGCCAGCACGGCCGCGTACCGGGCTCACCCCGGCGCGGTGTATCTGCACATGGGAGAGACGTATGTGATCACCCGCTGGGATGAGGAACGTCGCCGCGCGTATGCCCGACGCCAGCGGGTGGATTATTACACCCAAGCCATGGAGATCGACCACATCCGGGTGCAGGAGCCGGAGAAGGAGCGGGAGATTGCGCGCGTGCGCGTGTACTACGGCAAAGTCCGGGCCTGGAGTCAGGTTGTGGGGTTCCGGGTGAAGCAGCTTTTCACCGAGGAAGTTCTGGCCGTGGAGGATTTGGACATGCCTCCCACGGTGTTCGACACCCGGGGCCTGTGGTGGGTCATGCCGCCGGAGTGGGAGGAGGAGTTCCGGGAGAAGGGGTACGACTTCGCGGGCAGTCTCCACGCGGCAGAGCACGCGTGCATTGCCATGTTGCCCCTCTTCACCATGAGCGACCGGTGGGACATCGGCGGGGTGAGCACCATCCGGCACCCGGACACGGATACGCCGGTGATTGCCATTTACGATGGTTTTCCCGGCGGCGCGGGGATCACGGAAAAGGGGTTTGAATCGGTGGAGGAGTTGTGGCGCGCGACGTTGCAGCTCATCGAAACATGCCCCTGTGAGAACGGCTGTCCCAGTTGTATCCAAAGTCCCAAGTGCGGCAACAACAATCAGCCGTTGGACAAACACGGGGCCATCTTCCTCCTCCGCAGGTTGGTAGAAGGAGGGGGGTGAGGAACGAGTAACGATTGATGAGTAACGATTAAGGGTGGAAGTCGAGATCGTCTTTTCAGCAAAGTCAACACCTGATTGGACTTTGGACAAAACGTGGCGGCTGGGGAAAGTGAAAAAGCTCTTCCGGCCTGGGGCGAGGACGCCGGTGCCCCTGTAGAGGTGTGGACCCGTCCGCCCCCAAGGGGACCTTTTCTCGCCAGCTTGGCATCGAAGGGCCAACC
>JAADDB010000191.1 GCA_013154135.1 Chloroflexota bacterium | reverse complement strand
ATGCCCCGACCGCTTCGCATCGACGGCCGTACAGACGATTGGCACATGGTGGAGTACATGATGAACATGCAAGAGGCCGTGCACTGGGCACAGTTTTCAGGCCCCTTGAGCATCCACCTGGCCTGGGACGAGCGTTCTTTGTACGTGGCCACCCACATCCCTTTGGGTGGGAACGCTTACATTGCTGTGGATACGGACCTGGAGGGCGATTTTGACCGGGACAATAAATTAGATGACGATGATGTTGTGTTCCGCGTGGAAACCTCTTCGGCTCGAGGATGCCAAGAGCCACCACGTGTACACATTCTGCATCCGACGCCCGCGAGGGTGGTTCGTGTGAAAGCTGCGTTGGCCCCTCTGGACTATCCCGATGCCTGCGCCTTTGAAATGGCCATTCCCTGGACTCTTCTCGGCGTTCCCGGAAATATGGTAGCCCATGCAGGGTACACCCTGGGCGAACCGAGGAACCTCGGCCTACGAACGTATGTCCCCGCAGCAGGTCAAATTTGGGGCGGAGGAGTATGGTCCCGTTCGGCCTACGCTCCCCCACCGGATATGAACGATTCCCGAAAGTGGCATACATGGATATTTGTGCGACACGATTGAAAGGAGAGACGTATGCGCCGATTACTCATTCTGACATGGGTACTTATCCTGTTGGCCGGATGCACGCCTGTAACGCTCCCATCCCAGAAGACAGGGGGCCAGGGGGCCCAGTACGTCGCGGCCAAGGTATCCCGCAAGCGGCCGGGAGAAGAAGCCCGCGCCCACGTCCCGGACCTGGTTCACGGCATCAACGCGTTCGCGACCGACTTCTACCGCGCGGGAGTGCGGGACAACCAGGAGAACCTGGTCTTCTCCCCCTACAGCATCGAACTCGCGTTCTCCCTGGCCTACGCGGGCGCGCGCGAGGATACGGCCGCGCAGATGCAGGAGGTGCTCCACTTCCTGCCGCCGGACACGCACCACCCCGCGTGGGGCGCGCTGGGGTGGTACCTTTCCCACATGGAAAGGCCGGAAGGAAAGGAGGCCCTGCGGCTGCACGTGGCCAATTCCGTGTGGGTGCAACAGGATTACCCCCTGCGCGAGACATACCTGGACATCCTGGGCCGCTACTACCACGTGGGACTGTGGAAGGTGGACTTTATTCGGGACCGGGAACGCGCCCGGGAGGCCATCAACAGGTGGGTCCAGCAGGAGACGGAAGGCAAGATCCGGGAACTCATCCCCCGGGGCGCGCTAGATGAGATGACCCGCTTGGTCCTGGCGAACGCGATCTACTTCAACGGCCTCTGGGTCCACTTCTTCACCGGGAAGGAGGAAAGGCCCTTCACCCTTGTCGACGGCACGCCCATCACCGTCACGATGATGACCCAGAAGGAAATTTTCCCCTACGCGGAAGGGGAAGACTACCAGGCCGTCTTCCTCCCCTACAAACTGGGCACACATGTTCCCAACCTCCTGCCCGGTGGGGAATCCCCGGGGGTGGAGATGCTCATCCTCCTGCCCGCGGCCGGACACTTGGACGAGGTGGAGCAGCGCCTGTCCCCGGAGTTCCTGGCTTCCCTGCGATCCCAGGCCGAGGAGTACCTGGTCACCCTGAAATTGCCCCCTTTCAAGTTCCAATCCGACCCTCCCCTCAAGCATCTGCTGCAGGATATGGGCTTGAACATTCCCTTTGACCGTAAACGCGCGAACTTTCAGGGCATCTCCCCGCGCGCGGAGGAATTCCCCTTGTACATCTCTGACGCGTACCACCAGGCCACCATCGATGTGAACTGGCGGGGAACCGAGGCCGCGGCCGCCACGGGGATTGTGTTAATAGAGGTATCTGGTGTTGTTTCAGACCTCCAAGCGACCATGATTGTGGATCGGCCGTTTATTTTCGCGATTGTGGAACGCCACACAGGTGTGGTACTCTTTATGGGGCGGGTGATGGACCCGCGCGGGGCAACGTCCGACGGGTAGGAGCGTGACCTCCCCATGAATGGGAGTCCCCGATGTGTCCCCGTGCGAACGGCCACACATCATCATCCTCCCATCTTCCAAAGGTGAAGGAGAGGCCAATGGACAAGAGAACCCCGGTCACGGTGTTGGCCACGCTGCACCACCTGCACGGCCAGACGTCGTTCTACACGTTCGACGACCTGGCCCGGATCATCCGAACCATCGCGCCGGACCTGTTGGGGGTGGAGTTGACACCAACGGACCTGGAGAGCCGGCGGGATCAGCGCATCAAGCAGGAGTACCCGCGCAGTGTGTTCCCCCTGCTGGATGAGGGCCTGTGCCAGGCGTTCCCGCTGGAACCCTCCGAGCCCACGTTCTCCCGGTTGGTGGAGATGGGCCGACGGGCGCAGGAGGCGCTCCACCGCCGCGCGCCGGAGGTGGAGGAGGCGTTCGGCCGGTACGTGGAAAGCCTGTACGAGACCCTGTTCGGGTGGTGGGCGTCTCCCCTGGACGTGAATTCCGAGGAGACGGACCGGCATTTTGAGATCAAGCACAAATTCCAGGCCGCGGTGTTCGGGCCGGAGGAGCACGAGGGCTGGGAAGGGTGGAATCAGTACTTCCTGGACCGGATTCTGGAGGCCGTGGCCCAACGGCCGGGCGCGCGTGTGCTGGTGCTGGTGGGTGCGGAGCACACGTATTGGCTGCGCAAGCGCCTGCGGGAGGAGGAAAGCGTCCGCCTGGTGAGCGTGGCCGAGGCCTTGGGCGGGGAAACAGCGTGAAAGGGTCGGGAATTTCCCAGGGCCGAGGAACCGGCGGTTGAAGTTGAGGGAACCCAATGGCTCGGACTCTTTTCCTGTTGGGGGGCGGCAGCGAAATTCTGGACGCCGTGAATCAGGCGTTTATTGACGCGGCCGGCCCAGATCCCGTGTTGGCCCTGTTGCTCCAGGGAGGACCAGGGTGGGAATCGTACCTACCGCAGTACATCCGGCCCTGGCAGCGCCGCGGGGTGCGGCACTATCACATCCTGGTGCCTGATGCAAACGGCGTGCTGAACACGGAGGCCGCGATAGCCGTCCTGCGCACGGCCACGGGCATCTTTATCGGCGGCGGCAACACGGAGATCTACCGGCGTCTCTACGCGACCGAGCCCATCCGCACGGTCATCCGCGAGCGTTACCAACAAGGGGTCCCCGTCGCGGGCCTGTCCGCCGGGGCCATTCTCGCATCGGACGTGGCCTTGCTGCTGCCCGAGGAAGCAGGGTCTTCCTCCGTCCAGGTGGCCCAGGGGCTGGGCCTGCTCCCTCACTGCATCATTGGCGTGCATTTCACCGAATTCCATGCTCTGGCGGATATGCTAGTGGCTATGCGCAAATCACACGTGCAATTCGGGCTGGGCATCGACGAGAACGCCTGCGCGGTCCTGGAAGACGAGCGCCTCTGCCGGGTCATCGGCCATTCGGTTTATACCGTGCAGATCACGGATTTCGACACCTCCAGGTATGTTGTGGAAGAAGTGAGCGTCCCATGATAATTTCACCGCGCGCCCTCATTGATGATGAAGGGGCGAGCTTCGCCCACACAAAATTCTTTTCTGTACACGAGGCGAGGTCGTGGGAGCCCCCGAGGCGCGGACCCACCCGCCCCGATGGGGCCTTTCTCCCGCCAGCCCGGCAAGGAAAGACCCATGAGAATAGATTATGACACGGTGGCCCATGAATACGCGCGCCATCGCCGCGCCCACCCCGACGTGCTTGAGCACCTCATTCAGGGGGGCGAACTCCGGCCCCACTCCCCTGTGCTCGAGGTCGGATGTGGTACGGGCAACTACCTCCTCTGGCTGGACGAACTCCTGGAAGGCACCTGTTGGGGGCTCGATCCCTCGGCCCACATGCTGGCCCAGGTGAAAGAGCGCTCGCACCGGGCACGCGTGAGCATGGGCCGGGCGGAACACGTGCCTTTCGCGGCCGAGGGCTTCAACTTGGTCTTCTCCGTTGATGTGATCCACCACATCGAAGACCGTGCCGCGTACTTCCGTGAGGCATACCGGGTGCTGAAGCCAGGCGGAAAAATATGCACGGTCACCGATTCTGAGGAAATCATCCGCAACCGACGCCCCTTATCCGTGTACTTTCCTGAAACCGTTCCGGTGGAATTGCAGCGTTACCCGCGCATCCCCGAATTGCGCACACTCATGGAACAGGCCGGATTTGAAGACCTCCGAGAAGTAGAAGTGGCGTTTGCTTATCACCTCACGGATGTACAAATGTACCGGGAGAAAGCATTCTCATCCCTCCACCTCATTCCTCCTGAGGCTTTTGAACGGGGCCTACGCCGGATGGAACGCGCGCTGGAAGAGGGCCCCATTCCGGGGGTATCCCGGTATATCCTTCTTTGGGGGACAAAACCTAACATCCCAACCAAACCCGCGCCCCCTCCGGCGGGGGACTGACTGTTGGGCATTGATGACCTACGGAAAGTACTATTGTGTACGGTGAGTGGCAGACTTCACCCACCCAGGCGTTACCTGGCTTTGTCAGGCATCCGATGGCTTACAGTGGACCCCCAAAAATTGGACGGTAGGTAAAGAAAGTTTTGTATACAAAAGAGGTCAAGATGAAACGTTTCATTTTGGTTGGCTTTCAGTTATTCGCTGTAGCCGCAGGTTTTCTCTGTTTGACAGTGGGTTGTACGACTGAGGGAGGTACCGGGACGACCCCGACTCGCACTTACATTGTGCCTGTGACTAGCGAACCAGATCCGCTGGACGGCACACGCTGGGAATTGGTGGCCTTTGAAAGCGAGGCCAGGACACCGGCTATACCCGAACAACCCCGGTTATTCATTGCATTCAATAGAGGCGAGTTAAGTCTGCAAGGCGGTTGCAACGTTGTCAGTGGGCATTACCGGATTGAAGACAACCGTATCACAATTACATTTGTGGAAGCAACCCAGGTGGACTGTTCGGATTCAATGCCAGGGATTAATGAGATAGAAGATGCATTTTCCAATGCCATGCCAACATTCGAGTCGTACATGATTGATGGTGACCAGCTTCGTATCCGCTATGCTGATGGTGAGTTACTATTTCGCCGTATATCGGATTGACACTCTTATCTCTTTGCAGCCAGTGGGGGGCGTGCTAACCACCGCATGAACCCGACCGCCCTATCGGCGTGCAAATCGGCGGCATCACGCGCTTTCAGTCAGCTTTCTAGCGGAGGCTCTTTCCTGCAGCCGGGCGGCGGGTTATGCGGGTGCCGTTAGGTTTTAGTCTTCTGGGGTGGAACCGGTTATAATTATGGTGGAGGATATACATGACGAAAAAGATCTGAAGAGAGGCAAATGGAGAAGCATGGGATGGAAAGAGATACAGTAGTAAATGAAAGCAAATTGTTAAAGCGAGTAAAGGAGGCCGTGCTGGAGTTGGCTCCGAAAGCAGAGGTGATCCTTTACGGCTCCCGCGCCAGGGGAACCGCGCATAGAGACTCCGACTGGGATTTCCTCATCCTGTTGCCTGGCTTGGTGAGCAAGGAACTTGAAATGGAAATCAAGGATCGCTTGTACGATATTGAATTAGAAACGGATACCGTGTTGACCAGCATTGTTCGGAGCAAGCAAGTGTGGCTGTCCAAGCGATATGAGGTGCTCCCATTACGCCAGGAAGTAGAGAAAGACGGGATAGTGGTATGAGAGAGAAAGCGCTTCGGGAATTGATAAATTACCGTATGCAGCGGGCAGAGGAGTCGTTAGAGGAAGCGCGGGTGATGGCCGGCATGGAGCATTGGAATGCGTGTGCGAATCGGCTTTATTACGCGGCGTTTTATGCGGTATCGGCGTTACTTGTCAAGGATGGATTGAGCGCCAAAAAGCACAGTGGCATCAAAGCGCTGTTCAATCGGCATTATATCAAAGCAGGAAGAGTGTCGAAAGAGAAAGGGCGTCTTTACAATCGTTTGTTTGATTTGCGACAAGAAGGGGATTATATGGACTTTGTGTCGTTGAGCGCAGAGGAAGTTGCTCCCCTTGTGGAGGCTACTGCGGATTTTATTGAGAGTATTCGCTTGCTGTTGGAAACCGAGGCGTGAAACCCAACCCCG
>JAADDB010000295.1 GCA_013154135.1 Chloroflexota bacterium | reverse complement strand
GGCACATCCCGCCGGATGGCCTCGCGCAGCGCGGCCCGCACCGCGTCCAGGCTCATGGCCCGGGGCAGGTCGGTCAGCGCGTCCTGCACCGCGGGCAGGTCCGCGAAGCCCAGGGTGGCGAGCTGGCGCAGGGTGGGGTCATCGCAGTGCTGCTGGACGTACTCCTCCACGGCCCGCGCGGCCTGGAGCAATCGATGGGCCGTGGCCTCTTGGGCCAGCCACTCGCGCAGGCGCGTCTGTTGGGTGGGTTCCCCCTCGGGGCTGAGGGCCGCGTCCAGCGTGTCCATGAATTCGGGCCCCAACTGTTCGCGGAGTTGATGCAAGGTCAGGCCCATTAACAACCGTGGCACCAGGGTGCGGAGGGAGGTGGGCATGGGCATGCCTCCATATGGGACTTTGGTACTTTCGTGTGTGACGCAGGTACAGGTATTGTACATGAAGGGTTGAAAATGGGGAACTGACGCCGGTCACTGAACCCCAATGAGTAACGATTAAGGGGCTGAACGCCGGGGTGGCCCTTCGCTGCCGGGCCGGGGAGAGGAAGTTCTGGTTGCCCGCGGAACGGGAAGTGCGCCTGCGGGCGCGTGGTGCCCCTGGCGCCTTGGTCGCGGACGGGCCCGCAACCCTGTGCCTGGGCTCTGTAGGGGCGCGTCTCAGACCCGCCCCACCTCTGTTCAGCAGGGGGATTTGTTCGGCTGCTAAACCCGGTGATGTGTCGCGGGGTGAAGGTTCTCGGAGCGGAGGAATTCTTGGACGGCTTCGGCTACGCTCATTTCCCCGGCCAAAACCTTGTCCAAGTAAGCCGTCGTCCATTGGAAGAGCTGGGAACGGGCCTCCTTCAGTTCGATGAGGATGAGTTGGGCTAAAGGACCCGCTTCCTCGAGGAATCCGGTGGTGTAGAAGTCCTCAATGGCCCGCTCCCGGTCATAGGGGAGTCGGTGGATCCGACCGGACCACGTTTCCCCATCCCACCAGAGCCGCGCGTAACTGGCACGCCAGTCCCCATCAAAGGGCAACCCCACCGCCCCCGCGTTCACCACCAATGTGTCGTCAACCCGACGGATGAAAGGACGATGCGTGTGGGCCACTCCTAACAGGGGAATGGGCCCCGGCAGGCGTTTGCGGATCTCCTCATCGTCCATCTCCGGATACAACCCATCTCGGGTGCCCAAAGGGGAGGCGTGGGTGACGTACACCTGGGGGGTATGTTCCTCCAGAGTGAGGCAGAAAGGGAGATCGAGGATAAAACGCACATCTTCCCCCAATTGCTCCAGGGTCCAGCGGGAATAGCGGTATACCTCGGCCAGGGGGCCGGTCTTGGGCACCTCCGAGCGGTAGTGGGCCAGCACGTATTCCTCGTGATTGCCCAACAAGTAGGGCCATCCTCCCTCTTCCTGGCGCTCCAGGATGCGGTGCAAACACTCGCGAGGCCTGGGCCCCCGGTTTACCACATCTCCGTCCACGACGACGAAATCGGGGTGCCAGGTGTCCAAGTCCGCCAGGACGGCCTCCAGGGCCGGCAGATTCGCGTGGATGTCGGAGATAATGGCCAGTTTCATGCGGACCTCGTCCTATGAACCCGCTTCCCGCACGATCATCTGATCCCGTTCAGGGCCCACGGACACGTAGCGGATGGGGGCGCCTGCGAGCTCTTCAATGGTGGAAAGATAACGTCGCGCGTTTTCCGGGAGATCTGCCCAGCGCCGGATGTGACCGGTGGGCGAGTTCCAGCCGGGCCAGGCTTCGTACACGGGTTCCACCTGTTCCAGGATGGGCACATCGGGCATCTCGCGGGTGATGGTGCCGTCGGGAAGGCGGTATGCCACGCACACGTGGATGGTGTCGAATGTGTCCAACACGTCCAACTTGGTCACAGCGAGTCCGGTGTAGCCGTTGAGCCAAGCCGAATATCGGAGGGCCACTCCGTCCAGCCAGCCACACCGTCGGGGGCGCCCGGTCGTTGCCCCGTACTCCCCGCCGATCTCGCGCAGCCGATCTCCCACCTCATCGGTCAACTCCACGGGGAAGGGGCCTCCTCCTACCGCGGTGCTGTACGCCTTCACCACGCCGATGACCTCTTCCACATACCGCAGGGGAAAACCCGCACCCACAGGCGTGTAACCGGCCAGGGGGTTGGAAGACGTCACATAGGGGTAAATCCCCCAGTCCAAATCCCGCATGACCCCCAACTGGCCCTCCAAAAGCACCCGGCGCTCCTGTTCCAGCGCGTCGCGGATGAGCGGGAGCGTGTTCACCACCCGGTGGCCCAGCTTTTCCCACCAGATGTCCACTTTGGCCAGGATGTCCTCTTCCTCCACCGGTGGATGTCCGTACGCGGCGAGTTCCCGGTTGACCCAGGGGAGGGCCAGACGTAGGCGCTCGCGCACCCGGTCGGGGTAGGCCAATTCGCCCAGGCGGATGCCCACGCGTGCGGCTTTGTGGGAGTACACCGGCCCGATGCCCCGTTTGGTGGTGCCAATGGCCTTGCCTCCCCGAGCCTGTTCCCGCAGTCCATCCAGCAGGCGGTGGTAGGGCATGATCACGTGGGCCCGGTTGGAAAGGTAGAGGTTATCGGTGGACACACCTGCGGCCTCCAGGTCGGCCAGTTCTTCCAGCAATGTGTCGGGGTTCACCACACAGCCTGTGCCCACGATGTTGATGGTCTGGGGGTTGAAGATGCCGGAGGGCACCAGGTGGAGTCGGAAGGTGCCAAACGCGTTCACAACCGTGTGCCCCGCGTTGTCTCCTCCCTGGTATCGGACCACCATGTGGGCATTTTGGGCCAAGTAGTCGATGACCCGGCCTTTGCCCTCATCGCCCCATTGGGCCCCCACCACGGCTGTGGCGCTCATCGCGGCCTCCTTTTCAGCTTCATTGCATGGCCTTCAAACTTTCTTCCCGGATCAGATCCATCACCTCTCTTTTGACGGCGATGAACTCTTCCGTGGTCATGATATGATAATCCCGAGGACGGGGCAAGGGGACGGGCACTTCCTTCTTGATGCGACCCGGCCGCGCGGTCATCACGTACACCCGATCCGCGAGAAAGATGGCCTCGTCAATGTCGTGGGTGACGAAGAGGATGGTGGTCTTGTGCTCCTCCCACACTTTGAGGAGCAGCTCCTGCATCAGCCCGCGGGTCTGTGCGTCCAGCGCGCCGAAGGGCTCATCCATGAGGAGGATGGAGGGCTTGTACGCGAGCGCGCGGGCAATGGCCACCCGCTGCTGCATGCCGCCGGACAACTGGGCCGGGTACGCGTCCTCGAACCCGGCCAGACCCACCAGCCGCAGGTACTCCCGCGCGATGTCGTCCTTCTCCCGAGCGGAAAGGCCCTTCTTCTTCTTGAGGGAGAACTTCACGTTGTCCAGCACCTTGAGCCAGGGGAAGAGGGTGTACTTCTGGAACACCATGCCCCGGTCCGCGCCGGGGCCGGTCACGGGCTTGCCGTCCACCTCCAAAATACCCGACGTGATGGGGATGAGCCCCGCGACCATGTTCAGGAACGTGGACTTGCCGCAGCCGGAGGTGCCCACGATGGTGACGAACTCGTTCTCCCGCACGGTCATGGTCACGTCCTCCACCGCGACCAGGGGCTTCCCCTCCACGTCGAAGACCTTGCGCACGTGCTCTGCTCGCAGTTTGACCGGTCCGCTCATGCGCTGCGCCCTCCTTTAGCCCAGGGGAACAGGACCGACGACGCGAACTTGAAGGAGTAGTCGGTGATGAGGCCCAGGATGCCGATGACCAGGATGCCCAGGATGATCTTGTCCGTCTGCAGATAGCGCTGCGCGCGCATGATGCTGTAGCCCAAGCCCACCTTTGCCGCGACCAACTCCGCGACCACCAGGTAGGTCCAGGCCCATCCCAGGGTGATGCGCAACGTGTCCATGATGCCCGGCATCGCGTAGGGCAGGATGACCTGGGTCAGCACCTCCCACTTGTTCAGCCCAAAGGTGTAGGAGACATTGATGATCTCCTTGGGCACGTGCTTGACGTTGTCCGCGACCATGAGCACCTCCTGGAAGAAGGTGCCGATGAAGAGGATGACGAACTTCTGGGTGTCTCCCACGCCCGTCCAGAGGATGGACAGGGGCACGAACGCGACCGCGGGCATGTAGCGGATGAAGTCGATGGGCGGCTCGAACAGGGCCTCGAAGAACTTGAAGTTGCCCATGAGCAGGCCGATGGGCAGCGCGAAGAGGGTGGAGATGAGCCAACCCACCATGATGCGGTACACACTGGCCTTGGTGTCCGCCCAGAGGGACCCATCCTGGATGGCTTTGATCGCGGCCTTCACAATGGCTGTGGGCGTGGGCAGGAAGATGGGACTGACCAGTCCGCCGTAGGTGATGACACACCAACTGATGAAGAGCACCAACAAACCCGTCACACTGGTGGCGATGTAATAGCGCCGAGGGATATCTTCACGTAAAGCAAGCAGTTGATCCAGCATATGGCCTCCGAATATCGCGTGACGTAATTCCTCATGCCTCATTGGGGGGATTGTTTTCCGCCCAACGGGGGGCATTCAACGAGAGCGCGCCCATTGGGGGATAGCGAACGGTTTGGGTAGGTGACGGGCCAAGTCCGCCACCTACCCAACATTGCTTACAAGACGGGGACAAGGGAGTCCCTCGCCAGGTGCTACGGAGCTCTGTTCGTCACCATTATTTCGGCAAGTACTCGTCCGTGATGACCTCGTTCGCGTCCGGAGCTTTTTCGATGGCCCCGGTGGCCAGCAGGACGTCCACGACCTCCTTGTAGGTCTCCTGGATTTCCCCTTGCATCATCTTCTTGTTCTCTTCCAGGCTGTAGATCTTCACGCCCTTCCACGCGGTCTTGAATTCCTCCAGGTCGCTGCCCACCGCGTCCGCGATGATCTTCTGCCCCTCATCCGGGTGTTCGTCCAGGTAGTCCAGCGCGTCCTGCCAGGCCAGGATCATCTTGCGCACCGCGTCCCCCTTCTTCTCCAGCGTGCTGGGCGGGAACGCGAGGAAATCGCCGATGAGTCCGGGCTTCTCCCCCGCGGTGTAGATGACGTGGACGCCGCCTCCCTTGGACAGGGCCGCGGAGATGTAAGGCTCGTAGGTGACGGCCGCGTCTACCTTGCCCGCGATGAGCGCGGCCCCCGCGTCGGACGCGGGCATGTGCACGGGCACGATGTCGTTGATGGTCATGCCGTTCTGCATGAGCGCGTAGTTGAGGAGCAGGTCACTGGTGGAGCCTTCCTCGTAGGCCACCTGTTTGCCCTTCAGGTCCTTGATGGTGTTGATCCCCTCCTTGGCCAGGATCGCGTCCGCGTCGTAGGACGCGTCTTCCAGCAGGACCAGTTTGACGGGCACGCCGCCGTTGTAGAGGATGGCGGAAGTGTGGGTGGCGATGTTCGCGCCGTCAAATTGGCCCGACGCCAGGCCGGAGTTCAAGTCCTGGTCGGTGACGAATTCCACCAGTTCCACCTTGACCCCACGCTTCTCGAAGAAGCCCTTCTCCAGGGCGATCCACCAGGGCCCGTACCCGATCCAGGGCTGGGTCCCGATCTTGAGCACGGGCAGTTCCTTGGGTGCGGGTGTGGTGGGTTGACAGGCTACCGCGAGGCTCAGGATGAGTACGAGCATAACGGCCAAGATGATTTTGCCTTTCATAATCCTCCTCCTTTGCTTTCTGTGCTAAAAAACGGCGTACCCCACCGGGGATGCGCCGTTGCGGTTGGCATTATATGGAAAAGCGGGGAATCGGGCAATTCGCCAACTTCAGCCCTGTAAGAGTAACGTTATTCAACGGGAAGGGGTACGTTTTTGAGATGGACGTTCGTTGCCTTCTTTCCCGGAGAGAACTGTTTTGTGTGTGGCCGGGCTTCGCTCAGCCACCACACAAAACTCTTTCCAGGCACGGGGCGAGAACGTGGGGGGGGCGCCAAGGCGCGGCCCCGTCCGCCGCCGGGGTACAACCGAGCTTTGTTCGTCAATAGGATGAATCTCACTCAACGGCCAGAGGTAGGAGTTTGTTGATTTGATTTCTCTCCGGAGAAAACAGTTTTGTGTGTGTGG
>JAADDB010000126.1 GCA_013154135.1 Chloroflexota bacterium | reverse complement strand
GGGGTTCAGCCCCGGGCGGACGTCGGGATAGAAATACGTCGGCCGTCAGGCCCTCACCCCCTCGCGGGTCGACGGGTAAAGGGCGTTGCCGCTAGGCCCCCTCTCCCAAAATTGGGCGAGGGGGAGGGAGGGGGAAGGCTTGACATGGGGTTCAGCCCCGGGCTAAACTGGCGAACGGTTTTTGGTGTGTGCTGGCCGGGCGAAGCCCGGCCAGCACACACCAAAAATCCTCTCTTGGCACGGGGCGAGGACGTCGGCATCCCGCCAAGGTGCGGACCCGTCCGCCGCCAAGGTACTCCGGAAGGGAAGGGATCCGTTTTTGAGGTAGGAGTTTGTTGTTTTCTCCCCCGGAGAGAATTGTTTTGTGTGCGTGGTGGGCGGGCGAAGCCCGCCGCCCACCCACGCAAAACTCTCTCTATGCACGGGGCGAGGACGTCGGTGCTCCGCCAAGGTGCGGACCCGTCCGCCGCCAAGATGCTACTAAGAACGGCGGGGAATACGTCGGCCGTGTGTGACGACTTGTGGCCAGTCATGTATCCATCCGGAGCCCCCGCAGGAGGCTTTCCATTCTTAGCCCCGGGTTCAGCCCCGGGCGAAAAGGAGGTCAAAATGAGTGATCGAACATATGTGACGGCCGAGGACGTGAACCGTCTGCACGATGTGAGCATGCCCCAGATCTCACCGGATGGCTCACGGGTGGTCTTCGTTGTTTCCACCGTCATGGAAGAACCCCATAAGGGAAAAGAGAAGGAGGAGACCGGCAAGAAGGCGTTCCGGCAGCAGAACAGGAGCCATTTGTGGATGTGGGACGCGGCGACCGGGGAAGTCCGCCAGCTGACCTTCGCCCGGGAGAACGCCCAAAGCCCTCGCTGGTCGCCAGACGGCCGCTGGATCGCTTTCATCTCCAACCGGGAGGGGGAAAAGGAATCCCACCTCTACGTGATGCCCGCGGACGGGGGCGAAGCACGCCGGGTGACATCCTCTCCCATCGTCCAGGTGCGGGATTTTGATTGGTCCCCGGACGGGGAGTGGCTCGTTTTCACGGGAAAGGCCCGGGACCCCCAAGAGCCGCCCGAGGAAGAGCGATTGTGGCGGGAGGTCACCCGACTCATCTGGAAGATGGACGGTGAAGGGTGGTGGGATGGCCGGTGGGTCCAGGTGTGGAAGGTGCGCCGGGACGGGGAGGAGCAACAGGCCCTGGTCACGGCCGAAGTCGATCACGCTTTCCCCCGCTGGTCCCCGGACGGCAAGTGGATCGCGTTTGTGAGCAAGCGGGTGGAAGACCCGGATCGGGTCTTCTTCCAGGATCTGTTCGTCATCCCCGCGGAGGGGGGCGAAGAACGGCAATTGACCCGCAGCATCGGGCCGGTCATGTACCCTGCCTGGTCCCCCGACAGTCGTTATGTGGCTTACATGGGGCAGGATCTGAACCGGGGGTACACGAGCAACGAGGAAGTGTGGGTCGTCTCCCTGGAGGAGCCGGAACCCCGCTCCCTTACCCGCTCTCTGGACCGCAGTGTGGGGGATTATGTGCTCAGTGACGGTCGCATGTTGGCCGGAAACCCGGGGATCATTTGGATGGATGGGGAAACCATGTACTTCCTCTGCTCCGACCGGGGTCGGACGCACGTGTATCGGGTGGGCTTGTCCTCGCCTCCGGAGCCGCTGATCCAGGGGGATCGGCACATTTACACCTTTCACAGCCGTTCCCAGGTGCCCTACCTCATCTTCGGCGAGGCCGGTCCGACCCAACCCGGGGAGCTCGTTCGCTGGGAGAAGGGCGAGGAGCAGCGGATTACCCATTTCAACCAGGCCTTTGTGGAGGAACGGCATCTCTCCGAGCCCGAATTCTTCCAAGTGGACTCCCCCGGCGGCGTGACCATCGATGCCTGGTTGATGATGCCTCCCGGGTGGGATAGGGAAAAACAGTACCCCCTGATCCTCTACATCCATGGTGGTCCCCACCTGGCCTATGGGTGGTCCTGGTTCCACGAGTTCCAATACCTCGCGTCCGCGGGCTACGCGGTGCTCTACACCAATCCCCGGGGAAGCCAGTCATACGGGGAGGTCTTCAACGGCGCCATCCGGCATAATTGGGGTCCGCCGGTGCAGGAGGATGTGGAGGCCGCGGTGGATGCGGTCTTGGCTCGTGGGTTCATTGATCCGGAGCGTTTGGGGGTGACGGGGGGCTCCTTTGGGGGGTACATGACCAATTGGATCATCGGACACACGGACCGATACGCGGCCGCGGTGACGCAACGGTGTTGCAGTAACTTCATCAACCTGGTGGGGAACGACGATGTGGGGCATTACTTCTGCGAGTACGAGGCTCCTGGTTGTCCCTGGGATAATTGGGAGTGGTACATCCGGAATTCGCCTTTGGCCTACGTGCACAACATGCACACACCGCTCCTGATCATCCACAGTGACCAGGACCACCGCTGTCCGCTGGACCAGGCGGAGCAGCTGTACCGGGCTCTGCGCCTGTTGGAGCGGAAGGTGGGCTTTGTCGTCTTCCTGGGCGCGAGCCATGGTCTATCCCGCACCGGTCGCCCGGTCCAGCGTGTGGAGCGGTTAAAGCGGATTCGGGGGTGGTTTGATGAGTATTTGGGGTCGAATGAGTAACGGTTGACGATTAATTGGTGTGTGGGCGGCGGGCGAAGCCCGGCCAGCGCCCACCAAAAACAATTCGCCAAGAGAAAAGTCAACTGCGTGGCCACCGTAGGGGCGGGTCTGAGACCCGCCCCTACCGCTCGTGAACGGCGATGTGTGGTCGTGTGCGATCGCCCGGGGCTGAACCCCCGGGCTCAATTTGGGAAAGCCCCCTGCGGGGGCTCTGATAGGTTACATGACCGGCAGAGCATCACCACAAACGAGCCGGGATGGGCGCTCCCGCCCCTCTACTCGTTACTCGTTATGCGTTACAACTTCGCCTATCCTAGCCGACCTCGCCCTTCAGCCACCCCCTTAATCGTTAATCGTTAATCGTTACTCCCTACTCCCCGGCCGATTCCCTCTTCCAGCCCCCCCTTAACCGTCATTCCTTGCCCGAATAAGTAAGACGGGGCGGCCGGCGCTGCGCAGGACTCGGTCGGCCACGGACCCGAAGGCCCAGCGGGTGATGCCACTCCGACCGTGGGTGGCCATGACAATGAGGTCGATCTCCTTCTCCTGAGCGAAGTCCGCGATGACATCCGCGGGCTTGCCCTCTTCCACAACCCCGGAGACCCGATCCCCCTCTTCTTGGAGTTCCTGAACCCAGCGGTCGATGTAGGCCTTGGCGGTTTTGTGCAGCTCTGGGAGGAGTTCCAATTCCGCGCCTGCGAACTCGGGCAGGATGGGCAACGGAGGTGGCTCCACAACGCGCAGGAGTATCAGATCCGCGTCGAAGGCTTTGGCCAAGGCCACCGCGTGGGGGAGGGCTTGTTCCGCCAGTTTCGAACCATCCAACGTGCACAGAATTTTCTTGTACATGGTTTCCTCACCTCTGATTCGCTACACCCGCATTGATTGACGCTCGATGGAAGAGAATTTTGCGTGAGTACGGGCCGGGAATCACCACGCTCTGCGTTGTTCAATCAGGCCCGATGCCCAACATCCGGAGGATGTGAGGGCCGAAGACCATCAACCCCACCCCAACGGCCGTGATTGCGGCGACCAACACCCCGCCGGCCGCGGCATCCTTCGCGCGCATGATGTGAGGGTCAAAATCGGGCTCCACCCGGTCGGCCAGTTCCTCCAGCGCGGAGTTGAAGAGCTCCGCGGAGAGGACGAATCCGCTGACCAGGAGGACCAAGGCCCATTCCTGGGGTGTCAGGCCACACACGAGCCCGGCCAAAAGGACCAGGACCAGGGCCATCACGTGGATACGGGGATTCCGCTGGGTGCGCACCGTGTGCACAATGCCACGCCAGGCGAACCCCACACTCTGCCAGAAACTAGGCCTCCTCATCCTCCCCACTCCTATACCGCTCTCCGCCGGGGCCCACGTACTTCCGGCCCAACACAGCTTCCTGACGAGCCCACATGCGGGCTTCCTCCTCGGGCGTTGCGTGGTCATACCCCAACAGGTGGAGGACGCCATGGACCACCAGCAAGCGCAACTCCTCCTGGGGAGAATGCCCCAACTCCCGGGCCTGCTGTTCGGCCACCGGATAGGCAATGACCACATCGCCCAAGTACGGCACAGACGCCTCCTCGGGCAAGGGTTCCCCCTGCATGGGGAAGGAGAGGACATCGGTCGGAGCGTCCACGCCCCGGTATGTCCGATTCAGCTCCCGCACGCGCTCCGCGTCCGTGATGACAATGGTCAACTCCCCCGCGGGCACACCTTCCAGCTCCAGGGTCCTCTGAGCAATGGCCGCCAAATCATCGGAATCCACCCGGTCGTGGAACGGGGCATCCACCTGGACATGCACCCTGTACTCGGCGCTCATCACTTCACCCCTTTCGCCAAGACCTGAGCCAGATCTTCCATCCACGTCAACAGGGCCTCATCGGCCATCCAGTGGGTGACACACTGGAGTCCCAGGGGCAATCCGTTCGACGCGTATCCCGCGGGCACAGTCCCCGCGGGCAGGCCCATGAACGTCCACGGCAAGTTCATGATGGGATTTCCGGTGGACTCGATGCCTTCGGGTGCGGGGCCAGGGGCCGCGGGCGTGATCCACACGTCCACTCCCTCCCGATCCATCACCTCCTCCACCCGGGCCCGCTCTGTGCGCTGCCGCGAACGGGCCTGGGCCACCACCTCCGCGGGCACCTGTTGGCCTTCTCTCACCAGCTCCGCGGAACGGGGGCGGTACAAGTGTCCGTAATCACGGAACCACTCCGCGTGTTGCATCGCGAACTCGGCTGCGATCATCTGACGGTGGAGAGTGTTGATCTCTTCGATGTTCTCCAGGAGCGGCACACGTTTCACCTGGTAGCCGGCCTTTTCCAGCGTTTGCACCTGTTCCTCAAACGCGGCCAAGCCCTCCTCTGAGGCCTGGCTCAGGTACGGTCCCACCGGGATTCCCAACACGGGCCGACGTTCCCGGGCTTGGGCCACGGCGTCCTCCCGCCAGCCCTGGCACGCGACGGACGCGGCCAAACGCATGCCCGGCACGTCCTGGGTGAAGAGCCCCACATGGTCCGCGGAGGGGGAGAAGTAGATGAGCCCATCCGTGGGGATGCGGTTGTACGTGGGTTTGAACCCCACGATACCGCAAAACGCGGCCGGCCGGATGACCGATCCGATGGTCTGGGTACCGATGGCCAGGGGGACCATGCCCGCCGCCACCGCGGCCGCGGATCCGCTGCTAGACCCACCCGGGGTGTGATTCAGGTTATGGGGGTTGCGGGTGGGGCCGGGGGCAAAATACGCGAACTCGGTCGTCACCGTCTTGCCGAAGAGGATGGTTCCTGCCCGGCGGAAGGTGGTGACCACGGTTGCCTCCGGGCCCTCGAACAACTCAGGGGGAAGGCGGGACCCCGCGTAGGTGGGCAAGTCCTGTGTGCGGAAGATATCCTTTACGCCCAGGAGAACACCGAACAAGTCTGGGCGTTCCTCCGGGGTCGGATGGGCCTGGAGCAGGGCATTGCCCGCCTGCCGCACGCGATGGCATCGGTCCTCCTCGGGCACAAAGGCCCGGACATGGGGTTCCACCTCGGCATATCGCTGACACATGCGGTCCAGGTAGGGGAGGAGATCCTCCCGGCCGGAACGAAGGGCTTCGGCCGTGGGCAACAGAGGAGCAGGGTAGATGTACCGTTGCATAGGACGCCTCCAGCGTGTGAGTTCAGCACCACGGGTTCATTATACCTGAAAACGGGGGAGAAAATAAAACCGGCTCGGCCGTGAAACTCAGCCGCACCTTGGCGGCGGACGGGGCTGTGGAGTAAGGAGTAACGATTAACGATTGACGATTAAAGGGCTGGATGCGGGTTGGCCCTTCGATGCCAGGCTGGTCAGAGAAAATCCCCATCGGCGGCGGACGGGTCCGCACCTCGGCGGGGTTCCGACGTTTTCGCCCCGTGCATAGAAGATGTTTTTGGTGGGTGCAGGCCG
>JAADDB010000254.1 GCA_013154135.1 Chloroflexota bacterium | reverse complement strand
GACTCCTTACTTGACCGTATTTTGTCACGGTTCTGCTTCATGCTATCCTATGAAGCAAGCGTCCAACAGTCCTAAGGGGGAGTGTGAGCCTTGGATATTGGAATTGATGCCCGCCTGATTTACCACCGTGCGGCCGGCATCGGTCGATATACCGTCCGTTTGGCCAGCGCGTTGGCCCAAATCGACCAGGAAAACACGTACTACATCCTTCAACACCGCAAACAAAAGGCCCCCCTGGTCACCGCGCCCAACGTGCGACCGGTGCACATGTTCACGCCCTCACATCATCCCTTGGAACAGTACTTGCTGTGGGTGGAACTGCGCAAACTACACCTGGATGTACTCCACAGCCCCGATTTCATCCCGCCCCTGTACGTGAACTGGATGCGTCGGGTGATCACGGTTCACGACCTCGCGTTCCTCAAGTACCCTTACTTGCTGACCCGGGCTGCAGCCCGGTATTACGGTCAGATCGATCGGGCAGTGCGGGTGGCTGACCACATCATCGCGGTCTCCCAGAGTACCCGGAACGACCTCATCAACCTGTTGGGGGTGCCCGAAAACAAGATCAGCGTCATCTACGAGGCCGCGGACCCCATCTTCCACCCCATTTCCCGGGAAGAGAGCGTCCAGGCCATCCGGGAACGCTACGGACTGCCCCCGGACTACATCCTGTTCGTGGGGACGATTGAACCCCGCAAGAACTTGAACACGCTCCTGTTGGCCTATCACGGGCTCGTGACCCGTTATCACCTGGATCCCCCCCTGGTCCTCGCAGGGGAGGAGGGGTGGTTGAGCGACGAAGTGTACAGCCTCATCGATGAGTTTGACCTGCGCGAGCGGTGTCATTTCCTGGGCCACATCACCAACGAGGATCTCCTGTACCTGTACAACGCGGCTCGGCTCCTGGCTCACCCCGCCATCTACGAAGGCTTTGGCCTGACCCCCCTGGAGGCCATGGCCTGCGGCACACCGGTCATCGTCTCCAACGTCTCCAGCCTGCCCGAGGTGGTGGGAGACGCAGCCCTGCTGGTGGACCCCACGGATGTGGAAGCGTGGACCGTCGCCCTCCACCGGTTGCTGACCGACGATGAACTCTGGCAGGAATTGCGGGAGAAGGGGTTGCGCCGGTCCCGTGCGTTCTCCTGGGAACGGGCTGCACGGGAGACTTTGGCCGTCTACAAGCGAGTGTACCAGGCGTGAGAACATGAAGCCCCACGTGCTCATGCTCACTCCCCAACTCCCATACCCTCCCCACCAGGGGACCACCATACGCAATTATCACATCCTCCGTTACCTGGCCACCCGGGCGACGGTTACCCTGGTCACTTTTGTGGACCCGGATCAGCCGGCGCCCGAGGAGACGCCGTTGCTCCGGTGGACCAAGGCCGTCCATGCCCGGCCCACCCCGCGGCGTCGGGCGCGGGAGCGACTTCGCTCGCTGGTCACGTCCCCCCTACCCGATTTGGCCTTGCGCCTGGAGGATCCGGCGATGCACCAGGTGGTGCGCTCGCTGGCCCAGGACGCGCAGGTGGATGTGTTGTTGGTGGAGGGGTTGGAGATGGCCCCTTACATGCTCACGTATCTCCGAGCACACCCATCTTCGGGCGTGCGGGTTCTCTTCGACGCGCACAACGCGGAATACGTGCTCCAAAAACGGGCCTTTCTCACGGATGTCCGTTCCCCCTGGCGATGGCACACGGCCCTCTATTCCCTCGTGCAATGGGGCAAGTTGCGCGCGTACGAGGGGGCCATCCTTCGGCGGGCGGACCACGTGTTCGCGGTCTCCCAACGGGATCGGGAGCACTTGGCGGCGTTGGCCGGGGACAGGGGGGTGACGGTTGTTCCCAACGGGGTGGATGTGGCCTATTATACCGCCCGTTCGGAGCCGAATCCGGGGATGGGAGAGCCCGCTCTGGTGTTCACGGGGAAGATGGATTATCGCCCCAATGTGGATGCGGTCCTCTGGTTTGTGCAACGGGTGTGGCCCAAGGTGAGGGAGCAGGTGCCCCAGGCCCGGTTCTTTGTGGTGGGCAAGTCCCCTCATCCTCGCATCCTGGATTTGAACCGGGTGCCGGGGGTAGTGGTGACGGGCGCGGTGCCCGACGTGCGCCCGTACTTGTACGGCGCGACTTTGTTCGTGATCCCGTTACGGGTGGGCGGTGGGACTCGGTTGAAGGTGTTGGAGGCGATGGCCACCCGTCGGGCGGTGGTGAGCACCTCCTTAGGGGTGGAGGGATATCCCTTCCGGCACGGGGAGCACTTGCTCATCGCGGACGACGCGGAGGCCTTCGCGCGGGCCGTGCTTCGCCTGTTAGGGGATGAGGACGTGCGTCGGCAGTTGGGTGAGCGCGCGTACGCCTTTGTGCGGGAGCGTTACGACTGGTCTCGGGTGTTGCAACCCTTGGGGGATTGGGTGTAGGGCTTCGCCGTAGCGAACGGCGAAGCCCTGTGTTCCGCGTCCGAGGGATGCGGACGGGAGATGTTATTTGATCTCCACCACCGCGCCCTGCTCTTCCAGCAGTTTCTTGACCTCTTCGGCCCGGTCCTTGGGCACCGCCTCCATGATGGTGGTCGGCGCCTTTTCCACCAGCTCCTTGGCCTCCTTCAGCCCCAGGTTGGGGATGATCTGGCGGATGGCCTTGATGACCTGGATCTTCTTGGGGCCGATTTCCTTGAGGATCACGTCGAATTCCGTCTTCTCCTCAGCAGCAGCAGCTTCCCCACCGGCCGCGGCCGCGCCGGGGACTGCGGCAACGGCCACCGGGGCCGCCGCGCTCACGCCCCAGTGCTCCTGCAGGCGCTTGGAAAGTTCTGCAGCTTCCATCAGGGTCAAAGAATCCAACAGCTCGATGATCTGTTCCAACTTATCGGACATGGATAACCTCCTTGGATATTTTGTTCTCGGTTAGAATGGGTGATGATATTGGGCGTTTGGCTCACGCGGCCTGGGATTCGCCTTGCTCGGCCCGGGCCTGGAGCACGTAGACGATCTCCCGCATGGGAGCGCTGATCACGCTGACCAGGTTGCTCAGCGGCGCCTGGATCGCGGCCACCAGTTGGGCACGGAGCACGTCCAACGGCGGCAGCTTCGCGATCGCCTCCACATCTGCGGGCTCGATCTGACGGCCTTCCAGAAGTCCCCCCTTGATCTTGAACTTGGCCATTTCCTTGGAGAACTCCACAAAGGCCTTGGCCAGCGGGGGGATGTCCTCCACGGCAAACCCTGCAAACACAGGGCCGACCAGCAAATCCGTGGGCACGGGCATTTCGGCCCGCTCCAGGGCAATGCGGAAGAGGGTGTTCTTCACCACGCGGGCTTGGCCTCCCACTTCACGCACTTGCCGTCGGAGCTGCTGCATCTCCTTGACGGTCAATCCTCGGTAGTCCGCGAGGAAGACCGCCTGACTCTGCTGCAGCAGCTCAATGTACTCTTGGATGATCACGTCCTTCTGCGCTCGTGTTAAGGGCAAATTACATCCCTCCTTTCCCGTTGATGTTCGGCCGGTGAACGGACCTCACTCTTTACTCGTTTATTCCACAAAAAAACCGCACCCCCGGGCAAGGGAGTGCGGTCCGTGCGCGTTCGCGTACAGCCAGACTCGTTCCCTCACCTCGGCAGGCCCTTACGGTTTAAGCGTGCGCACCTGCTGTCATCGGCGCTGAATGGTTCAGTTGTCCACTACTCAGGTCGCATGGCCTCGGCCAAACGGGTGTCCACACGAATCCCCGGCCCCATGGTGGGGGCGAGGACCACCCGGCGGATGTAAGCCCCTTTGGCTCCCGAGGGCTTTGCCCGCACCACCGCGTCCATCACCGCGGCCAGGTTGTCCAGCAGTTGCTGCTCACTGAAAGCTCGCACCTTGCCAAAGGGGATGTGCAAGTTCCCGGTGCGGTCCACCCGGAACTCCACACGCCCCTTGCGGATTTCCTCGATGGCCCGGGGGAGATCCTCCCCCTTCACCACGGTGCCCGCTTTGGGGTTGGGCATGAGCCCTCGCGGGCCCAGGATGCGGCCCAGGCGGGCGACTTTCCCCATCATCTGGGGAGTGGCCAAGGCCACGTCAAAGTCCAGCCAGCCTTCCTTCTGGATTTTTTGGATGATATCGTCGCCCCCCACGTAATCCGCGCCGGCCTCTTCCGCGATGCGCGCGTCCTCGCCTTCCGCGAAGACCAGGATCTTCACCTGCTTCCCGGTGCCGTGGGGGAGGACGACCACACCCCGCACCTGCTGATCCGCGTGGCGGGGGTCCACACCCAGGCGCAAGTGCACCTCGGCTGTGGGGTCGAATTCCGTGTAGGCCACTTCTTTCAGGAGCTTGACCGCTTCTTCGGGTGTGTAGTTCTTCATGCGGTCGATTTTAGCTAAAGCAGCTCGGTACTTCTTTCCTCGTTTCGGCATGATCTCACCTCCTGTGGTTCAGTCGGAGCACTGCTCCTCCCACATGGTCTTGCCGGACAGGATGAGGAGGTTGAGCCTCCTGGCCTGTCCTTTAGTCCACGACCTCGATGCCCATGCTGCGGGCCGAGCCTTCGATCATGCGCATGGCCGCGTCAATGTCGTAGGCATTGAGGTCTTTCATCTTGGTTTCCGCGATTTGTCGGATCTGTTCCCGGGTCACCTTGCCCACCTTGATGCGGTTGGGTTCCGGGGACCCTTTGTCGACCCCCGCGGCCTTTTTCAACAGGTCACTGGCAGGGGGGGTCTTGAGGATGTAGGTGAAGGAACGATCCGCGTACACGGTAATTTCCACGGGGATGATGGAACCGGCCATGCTGGCGGTGCGCGCGTTGTAGTCCTTGCAGAAGGCCATGATGTTCACACCGTGCTGGCCCAGGGCCGGACCAACGGGCGGCGCAGGTGTTGCCTTCCCCGCGGGAAGTTGTAACTTGATGACCGCGACGACTTTCTTAGCCATATCACACTTTCTCCAATTGCAAGAAATCGACTTCTACTGGGGTTTCCCGGTTGAAAAAGGAGACCGCGACCCGGGCTTTGCCCTTGTCCGGGTACAAGTCCACTACAGTGCCGGTGAAATCGGCAAAGGGACCGGAGGTGATGCGCACCCGCTCTCCGATGCGGAAGTCCACCTGGAGTTGGGGTTCCTCCGCCTCGATGCGTCGCATGATGGCCTCCACCTCCTCATCGGAGAGGGGGGTCGGTCGGTTGCCGATGCCCACGAACCCGGTCACCCCGGGGGTGTGGCGGATAACGTGCCACACTTCCTCGTCCAAGGTGCCGTCTTCCTTTTCCAAAATCATATTGATCATGATGTAGCCGGGGAACACACGACGTGGTACCCGGCGTCGCACGCCATCGCGCAGTTCGATGGTTTCCTCCATGGGAACGATGACGTCGAACACGCGATCGCTGACGCCCATGCTCTCCACCCGGGCTTCGATGTTGCGCTTGACTTTGGTTTCCATGCCCGAGTAGCAATGGACGACGTACCATTTGGCCCGCGCCCGTCGTTCCTCCTCTTCGGAGGAGGTCTCTTCCCCTTCGGCTTGTGGCTCTTCGCCGTCGGCGGCTTCCTCCTCCGGGGCGGACGCGCGGGGTTCCTCTTCGTGCAGTTCTTGTTCCTGACGTTCCTCTCGCTCTTCGCTCACCGTCTCTACTCCCGACCGGGAGGTGTGTCCCCTTCCGGTCTCATGTGCATTCCGGGTTCCTTGTTCATGTGCCGATGATGAACCGGAACAGCGTGCCGAAGACCGCGTCTAAAAAGCCCAGGAACGCGGCCATGGCCGCGGTGACGGCCAACACGATCCCTGTCAGGCGCAGGGCTTCCTCTCGCGTGGGCCAGGTGACTTTGTTCATCTCGGCCCGTGCTTCCTTCAGGTATTGAACGATAGGATTGTTGGTCAAGGATAAGGATTTTTCTTTGGCCACGCCTCACTCCTTGGACTTTCTCTGATTGACGGACAAAACTTGGTTGTATCTCGGCGGCGGACGGGTCCGCGCCTTGGCGGGGCGCCGGTGTTCTCGCCCCGTGCATAGAGAGAGTTTTGTGTGCGTGGTGGCCGGGCTTCGCCCGGCCACCACGCACACAAAACAGTTT
>JAADDB010000258.1 GCA_013154135.1 Chloroflexota bacterium | reverse complement strand
CGCATCAGCGCCCGCGACCGACCCTGCACCCCTTTCCCGAAAGCGTCCCTTACGTGGTCCAGGAGGGGGATACCCTCTTCACCCTGGCCCGGCGTTTTCACCGTTCCCTGGATCTCATGGCCTGCGCCCTGCCCCCTGACCGACCGGCCACTGACGCGTTGATTCCCGGGGAAACCCTCCTCATCCCACCCAAACAGAGCGTGTGCCACGTGGTCGCGGAGGGCCAGACCCTCCAACGCCTCGCCCGTGCGTACGGCGTCTCCCTCACCGACATCATTGCCATGCCCCAAAACAGGTTGGAGAACCCACCCTACGATCTCCAACCCGGCCAACGGGTGCTCATCCCCCTGCCGGATGGTTCCACCATCGTGCCGTGGGATTTCGGCGACGGCCAATTCATCTGGCCTGTGCGGGGCATCATCAGCCAGGCCTACTCCCCCCACCACAAGGCCTTGGACATCGCCACAGAGAAGGGCAGCCCCGTCGCGGCTGCGGACACGGGGGTTGTCGCGTGGGCCGGGTGGAACACCCAAGGCTACGGCTGGTTGGTCATCTTGGACCACCGCAACGGCTACCGCACGTACTACGCGCACCTGGACGCGGTGTGGGTTGCGGTGGAGGATCGGGTCATCAAGGGGCAACCCATCGGCGTGGTGGGGAGCACAGGACACAGCACAGGTCCACATCTCCACTTTGAGGTGCGCGATTACGGCCTTCAGGTCGACCCCCTACCCCTGCTGCACGAGGAACGCTGAGCGTCACGTCATGCGCAGCATCACAGGAGCGTGCACATAGTCGGGCGTCTCCTCCTGTTCGGGCAGGACCAAATCCATGGCCACCGCGATCTCATCGCACCGGTGGAACTTAGGACAGTACACACACTCACTCCAGATCTTGGGGGAAAGCGCCCACCGGTCCACCCGCCGGAAGCCCAACCGCTCGAAAAACCCCTGTTGGAGCGTCAACGCGGCCACCTGTTTGATGTGCAACGCCCTCGCCCGCTCGACCAAATGTTCCACAATCGCCCGACCGATTCCCCGGCCGGCCATATCCGGGGCCACGGCAAGGGACCGGATTTCCGCCAACTCTGGGGAGAGGAGAGAGAGCGCGCCACAGCCCACCACGCGGCCATCCGCGTCTGCCACTACCCAGGAAGAAAGAGTACGCTCCACTTCCTTGGGGCTTCGAGGCAACATGAGATCCTGGGCCGCGTACGCGTTGACAATCTCCACAATAGTGGGAATGTCCTCCTTTCGGGCCGCACGAATGCGGATGTCCTCTCCCCGCTGTCCCATCACACACCTCCCATGCCAGGAAAGCGTTCTGTGTGGCAGGCAGACTTCGTCCACCTGCCACACGAAATCTCTTCCGAATGTACTCGGACCCGTTTGCCCTGCCGGGGGGCGATTTATGAGCCGAGCAACCGGGCGAATCGGTCCACTGCCGTGTCCACCTCCTCCTCGGAAATGGTCAAGGGGGGCACGAGTCGGATGACTCGAGGGCCTGCGTTGATGAGGAGGAGACCATGTTCCGGCGCCCGGGCCACAAACGGAGCCACATCCTCACTGAACTCCACGCCCACCATCAACCCGCGCCCCCGGATCTCCACAATGCGCGGGTCATCCAACGCGCGGAGCCGGGCCAAGAGCTGCTCTCCCCGCTCCCGCACGTGGGCCAGGAACGCGGGATCGCTCAACCGGGAAACCACGTATTCGGCCACCGCGCTGACCACCGCGCCGCCGCCAAAGGTGGTCGCGTGATCCCCTGGTTCCATCACGTCGGCCACGGCCTGGGTCATCAGGATGGCCGACATGGGAAGGCCGCCGGCCAGGGGTTTGGCCACGGTCAACACATCCGGGGTGATGCCGTAATACTCGTGGGCCCACAGGTAGCCCGTACGGCCCAAGCCACACTGGACCTCGTCGAAAATGAGAAGGGCATCCACCTCCCGAGTGCGGTCCCGCAGAGCACGGAGGAAGGCCGGGTCCGCGGGCCGGATGCCCCCTTCCCCCTGGACGGGTTCCACAATCACCGCGGCCACCTGCTCATCAACGCCCTCCTGCACGGCCGCCACATCGTTGAAGGGGAGGATGCGCACATCGGGCATCAGGGGCTTGAAGGGGTCCTGATAATGCGGCCGAGGGGTCAGGGCCAACGCGCCCATGGTGCGTCCGTGGAACGCACCGTCGAAGGCCACGATGACCGTCTTCCCCTCCCCATGATGGGTGCGGGCGTATTTCCGGGCGAACTTGATGGCTCCCTCATTGGCCTCCGCGCCCGAGTTGGCGAAGAAGACCTTGTCGGCAAAGGATTGTTCGACCAACCGTCGGGCCAGGCGGACGTGGGGGGCTGTGTGGTAGAGGTTGGAGAGGTGGATGAGCTTTGAGGCTTGCTCGGCCATGATGCGCGGGATCTCCGGATCCCCGTAGCCCAGGGCGTTCACCGCGATCCCCGCGACCAGGTCCAAGTACTTTTTCCCCTCGGTGTCGTACACCCACACACCTTCCCCCCGTTCAAACACAATAGGAGGTCGCTTGTACACGCCCAAAAGGTACTGTCGTTCCCAATCAATGACCTGCTGTGCGTCCATGGGTCTCCTCCCGGATATCATTTGACGTTAAGGGACAATGGCTGTGCCCTCATCCCGCATCAGGCCTTCCAGGTTGGTGATGACAGCTTGTCCCACGCCCTGTTGGACCGCGGCAATGGCGGAGCGGACTTTGGGGATCATGCCTCCCTGGATGAAGCCTTCCTCAATCCAACGTTCTGCATCCGCGGCGGTGATCGCGCGGACGACTTGTCCGGCTATGAGAACGCCGGGGACGTTGCTGATGAAGTAGAGACGGGCCGCTCGCAGCGCGGCCGCGACGGCTCGGGCCACGTGGTCCGCGTTCACGTTGTAAGTGAGCCCATCCCGGCCCAGGGAGATGGGCGAGACCACCGGCATCACCCCCGCGTCGAGGAGGGTGTGAATGAGCGCCGGGTTTACGTGGTGGATCTCCCCCACCCGGCCCAAATCACCTTGGGGGTGCACCATGCGGGTCACCCGGACAAGTCCGTCATCCACTCCGCTGATGCCCGCGGCCCGAATGCCCCCGTTGATGAAGAGGGACACCAGGTACTTGTTCACCAGACCGGAAAGGACGGCTTCGGCCACTTCCAGCGAAGCCTCATCGGTCACGCGCAAGCCTTCCACGTAGGCCGGGGTAAGGCCCAACCGCTTCTGCCAGAGTTGGATGGCCTGCCCGCCCCCGTGGACGAGCACGAGGGCCCGTTGCCGATGCATGTCCCGGACCACATCCACCAGCCGGGCGAGGAAGGGGGCCTCATCCAGCTGGCGCCCACCGATCTTGAGCACGTAGATGGGTTTGTCCTGTGCCACCATGGATCACTCCTCAAGTCCCGCGGTTTCCGGCAAGTCCAACGCGATGTTCATGTTCTGAACGGCTTGGCCCGACGCGCCTTTGACCAGGTTGTCAATGCTGCTGGTGACGATCCAGCGCCGCTCATCCACCGGGGTGAGCCCAATGACACACAGGTTGGTGTACTGGGTGTGGCGGAGGGTGGCCGCTTGGCCTGGGGGAAGGACCCGCACAAAGGGTTCATCCCCATATGTGCTTTGGTACAGGGCGTACACGTCCTCCGGTGGACGGGGGTGGTTCAGGCGGATGTAGATGGTGGAGAGAATGCCCCGGTTCACAGGGAGCAGGTGGGGGGCAAAGATGACGTCCGGATGGCCCCCTTCGGGCCAGGCATCCCCGAGAACCTGTTCCATTTCCGCGATGTGCCGATGCGCGTACCCGATGTTGTAGGGGGAGAGGTTTTCGTTGGCTTCGACGAAGTGGGTGGTCAATTTGGGCTTTCGCCCCGCGCCCGAGACGCCGGATTTGCTGTCCACGATGATGTCCGGGGAAAGCCAACCGGCTCGAGCCAAGGGGTAGAGGGCCAGGTTCACCGATGTGGGATAGCACCCCGGGTTGGCGATGAGTCGTGCTCCCCGGATGCGCTCCCGGTACACTTCCGGCAAGCCGTACACGGCCTGGGCCAGCAGATCCGGGTATTTGTGCTGGAGGCCGTACCAGCGTTGGTACACGGACGCGGGCAGGCGGAAATCCGCGCTCAAATCGACGACCGTGCACCCGGCCTGATAGGCCCGAGCCACCGCGTCGGCCGATGCGCCATGGGGCAAGCAGAGGAAGACGACTTCATCCCCGGCCAGGGTGACTTCATCCCACGGTTGGAGGGGGGCATCCCAGGTGGTGGGATAAACCTGGGAAAGGGTTTTCCCCGCGTGTGTTTCGGATGTGAGCCACGCGATCTCCACGTGGGGATGGCGTCGCAACAGCCGAATGAGCTCCAAGCCGGTATAACCTGTGGCACCCACAATGCCCACACGCACCATACGTAACCTCCTCATGATCGCGGATATACCCGAACTCCGTCAAAACGATACAGAGCTCCTTCCTCGCTAACTTGCTGGCCCTCATAGCCCCTTGGCGGGCATAGGTACAACCCAACAAAAAACCCCCTCCGTCTGGAGGGGGTTGCTGCACCGATTCGCCGTTGAACAGGGCCCGCGCACTCACCACCAGACGTGGCTAACCGTCCGGAATCCTCCTAGGGCTCCTAGGCGCGGGCACAATGTACGCACGAATATACCACATAACGTGTCGTCCCTCATTCTATGGTTGTCCTATTGTATTCCCCTTCCCGCACCTTGTCAAATGATTGTTCGCCAGGCTGGAAACAAGCGTAGCATCCCGGGACAAAGACCCCGTTGACACGCGGACGAGTCTCCCCGTAATCGTCCGCTGCCACTCCTCAGAGCACCGCACCCCACGGGACTGGCACGTTTTATCCGCCCATCAGCTTTGACTCACCTAACCTTCCTCATAGGGAACTGAGGGGAAATCGTGGTATAATAGGGAGGATATGAAAACGACGGGCCGTCCCGGAAGCCGCCGAGGGTACACGGTCGGCGTCCGGGAGCGCGTTATAGGATGCCCATATCCAAGCTGAAACGCAGAATCCGGTCCCGTGCGGGCCGGATGACCCTAAAATCCCCACAGCAGAGTAGAACATTCAACTATAGGAGGCAGGACCATGACAACACGAGTTGCCATCAACGGGTTTGGACGTATTGGACGCCAGGTGTTCAAGATCCTCCGAGAAAAATACGGAGATGAGCTGGAAATCGTAGCCATCAACGATCTCTTCTCCGCGGAAATGAACGCCCATCTGTTCAAATACGATTCCAACTACGGCACGTATCCGGGCACGGTAGAAGTGCGCAACGGGAATCTCATCGTGGACGGGGACGAAATCAAAGTGTTCGCGCAGCGCGATCCGGCCCAGCTTCCCTGGGGCGACCTGGGTATCGACATTGTGGTGGAGTCCACGGGCGTGTTCCGCGAGCGGGAAAAGGCGGCCAAACACCTGGAAGCCGGCGCGAAAAAGGTCATCATCACCGCACCGGCCAAGGGACCGGACATCACCATTGTCCTGGGGGTGAACGAGGAGAAGTACGACCCGGCCCAGCATCACATTGTCTCCAACGCATCGTGCACCACCAACTGCTTGGCGCCCGCGGCCAAGGTGGTAAACGACACCTTTGGCATTGTCCGCGGGGTGATGACCACGGTGCACGCGTACACCAATGACCAGCGCATCCTGGACTTGCCGCACAAGGACCTGCGCCGGGCTCGGGCCGCGGCCATCAACATCATCCCCACCACCACCGGCGCGGCCAAGGCCGTTGCCCTGGTCATCCCCGAACTGGAGGGCAAGTTCGATGGCATGGCCATGCGCGTGCCCGTATCCACCGTCTCTGTAGTGGATTTCGTCGCGGTGATTGAGAAAGAAGCGACCACGGAAGAACTGCTCGACGCGTTCCGCGCCGCGGCTGAAGGGCCCATGAAGGGCATCCTGGGCGTCAGCGAGGAACCGCTGGTCTCCTCCGACTTCAAGGGGGATGAGCGTTCCAGCATCATCGACGCGCTGTCCACCAAAGTGTACGGCGGCAACATGGTCAAAGTCGTCTCTTGGTACGACAACGAGTGGGGGTACTCCACCCGAGTCGCAGACCTGGCCAAGTACATGGCGGATAAGGGA
>JAADDB010000154.1 GCA_013154135.1 Chloroflexota bacterium | reverse complement strand
GGCTTCGCCCGCCCCCACCCACGCAAAACATTTCGCCGGGGAGAGAGACGAACACACCGGGCCGATTTTAGCGGCTCAGCACCCGTTATGCGTGCTCAACAGTCCATTTGACATGCTGATTGACTGACAGCACCTTGGCCGCGGACGGGTCCGCCCCTTGGCCAGATACCGACGTTCTCGCCCGTGCCATTGTGTGGCCAGCGGATGAAGCCCGCCGGCCCCACAAAACAGTTCTCCCAAAGTACTTTGATATGTCAGCCAATTGAGTTGAGATGTTCAATTTCTTGAACAAGGCCCTCTATCGTGTACTCCCGAGCGATTGCGTGAACGGGCAGGCCCGCGCGGCGCGCGGCCTGCGCGGTGATGGGACCGATGCACACAACCCGCACGCGCGAGGGCAGGGCACGTCCGCGCAGCGCGGCGACGAATCCCTCCACAGTGGAAGGACTGGTGAAGGTGACGATGTCCACTTCCGGCGGGGGGTCGTCGGGCGGTGCGATGATCGTGCGATAGGCCACGACCTCATCCACGCGCGCGCCCTGGGCCGTCAGCATCTCCCGCAGGGTGGGCCGAGCCCGATCCGCGCGGGCCAGGAGAAAGCGCTGGCCCCGAACATCCCCCAAGGCCGAGGCCAGCCCCTCGGCCACGAACTCGTCCGGGACCAGCGCAGGGCGTATGCCGTGGTTGCGTAACGCCTGCGCGGTAGCCGGCCCGATGACGGCCACCCTCACGTCCTCTGGAATTCCCCCCGCCCCCAGGGCCTGCAGGCGTTCCCACACAAAGCGCACCCCGTTCACCGAGGTGAGCACCAACCAGTCATACGCCCCCTCCACCAGGCGGGCCAACGCCGCGTCCAGCGCGGCCACATCCTCAGGCGGCGCAATGCGGATGGTCGGGTAGATCACAGGCACCATCCCGATCTCCCGCACCCGTCGGGCCAACGCGTCCGCCTGATCCCTGGCCCGGGTGATGAGGACGGTCGCAGGTGGCACGTTCCGGGTATCCGATGATGTCCGTCCCCCTTTTCCCCCGCCCCCTATGGGCCGCGTGACACGCGCCACCTGCAACAACACCTCCTCTGCCAGACGCCTCCCCAACGCCTCTGCCCCGTCCAGGTCGGCCTCCCCCGCCGCGCGGAAAGGATGCCCGTCCTTCACGTACAGCCCTTGCAGGTGCACGCGGCCATCCCGTACCTGGCCCAGCGCGGCCACGGGCAGCGCGCAGCCACCGCCCAATCCCGCGAGGAACGCGCGCTCCGCCAGGACCGCGGCCCGGGTGCGGGGATCGTCCAGAGGGGCGAGCAGGCGCAACACCCGATCATCCCCCGCGCGACACTGGACGCCCAATGCGCCCTGGCCGGGCGCGGGCAACATCACATCAAGGGGCAGGACCTGCGTGATATGCTCGATGAGGCCCAGGCGGACGAGTCCCGCGCGGGCCAGCACCACCCCGTCATAAGGCCCATCCGGCGCGAGGGCTTTGCGCACCCGGGTGTCCACATTTCCCCGCAGGGGCTCAATGCGGGCATCCGCGCGGGCCAGACGGATTTGGGCGGCGCGGCGATTACTGCTGGTGCCGATGGTGGGATGCGGGGGCAGCGCGTCCAGGGACAGCCCGTGTCGGGACACCAGCACATCGTGAGGGTCCTCCCGGGGAGGCACCGCGGCCAACGTCAAGTCCTCGGGCATCTCCGTGGGCAAATCCTTGAGGGAGTGCACGGCCAGGTCGATCTCCCCGGCCCGGAGCGCGTCCTCCAGTTCCTGGGTGAACAGCCCTTTCCCCCCGATCTCAGGCAGGGGCTTTGCCAGTTCTCGGTCCCCGCGGGTGGTGAACACCACCACCTCCACGCTCAGATCCGGCCACGCGCGGAGGAGGAGATCCCGCACGTGATCGGCCTGCCACCGAGCCAGGGCACTGCCCCGAGTTCCAATGCGCACGCGCTCCGCCACAAGTGCTCTCCCTGAAACAGATATGCCCGCCGACCAAGCGATTCCAGGGTCGGCTCACCAAGATAAAACTTGAGTAAATCTACAGAAAAGTACGTGAGATTATAGTCGAAAAAGAACCCCGGGGCAAATGATCGAGATCAGTAAGCGTGGACCCAGGACATCAAAGCCCCGAACATATCCCCCGCCCCTTGCACATGAATCGTCATCGTCACTCATTCCTCTTTTGCCCCAGAGCCCCGGCTTCGAGTAGACTTGGCACGGACGTGCACCACGCGACATCACAGGAGGAGGAAGGGAGATGATTGCTCGGATCTGGCACGGCCGGACAAGGCGAGAGGATTACGAGGCGTACACGGCATTCCTGAAGGAACGGGCTATCCCCGACTACCGGGGAACAGAAGGGTTCATCCGTCTGGTCTTCCTGAGAAGGCTGGAGGAAAACGAGGGGCACTTCTTGCTCATCACCTTCTGGGAGAGCTTGGAAGCGGTGAAGCGATTCGCGGGCGACGACTACGAGAAGGCGAAATACTATCCGGAGGACCGGGATTTCCTCCTGGAGTTCGAGGAAAAGGTGGAGCACTACGAAGTGTTCGCGGAAGGGTAAGCCGCGCGATCACTCATCTCCAAGGGATTCCAGGGGCAACACAAAACGCACAACCGCGCCCCCATCTTCCCCGTTGAGGAGTTCCAAATACCCGCCCACGGCTTCGGCCAGGCGGTGCATGGTGGGCAGGCCGAAGTTCATGTCCCCATCCAACAGGGTGTAAGGCTCCACCCGGAATCCCACCCCGTTGTCCTGTACCGTCACTACTAGGCGGTCGGCCCGGACCGAGACGCTGACCACCGCGGCCGTCGCGTGGGCGTGTTTCTGCACGTTCATCAGGGCCTCGCGGATGATGCGGTATGTGGCGCTGGCGGCTTGGGCTGAGAGATGGGGCCAACGGGAGGGGACAATGAGGGTCACCTCGATGTTGGAGAGGCGCTCGAACTCGTCTGCCATCTCCTGGAGGGCCTCGGCCAACGTGTTCTCACCGGTCAGGGGGCGGGAACGCAGGGCCGCGATCGCGGAACGCAATTCCGTGCTGGCTCGGGAAGTGACCCGTCGGATGCGCAGGGCTTTCTGGTAGGCCTCTGAATCCTGGGGCAACATGCGCAACAGGGTTTCGGCCTCCATGCCGATGACGAAGAGCAATTGCACGACCGTGTCGTGGAGGTCCTGGGCGATGCGCTGTCGTTCTTCCAAACGTCCCAACTCCTGGACTTTTGTGTGAAGGGTGAGGTTCTCCAGGGCAAAGGAGACCTGCCGGGCCAACGCGGCGAGCATGTCCAGGTCCTCTTGTCCCACCTGGTCGGCCTGTTTCACGCCCACGAGCAAGAACCCCACAGGCATCCCGTCCCGCCATAGAGGGGCCGTCATCACGCAATGCACATCCTCGAACGAGGGCGAGCACCGGATGAACGCGGGGAACCGGGATATGTCGTCCACCAGCTCGGGACAGTGCGCGTCCAGGACCAGCATGAGCTCCTCAATGGCGGCGGGCAGCACGTCCACCTCTTGTCCCATCCCACACGTGGCCACGTCCACACATGTGCCGTTCTCCAGCTCGAACGCCAACCCCGCGCTGCCCCGGACCAACTGACAGGCCGCGCGGACGGCTCGCTTCAAGATGAGGGATTTGTCCGTGGACGTGAGGAGGGCGCACCCTTCGCTGATGAGGATGAGGGCCTGGCGCAGGCGCCGGCGCAACACGTCCACGTCCTCCTCGTCCACCAGGTGTTGGATGGCTTCCGGGGTAAAGGGGGAGGGAGGAAGATGGCTTCGCTCAATGGCGGGGCGGGCCTGGACCGTGTCCCGCAGCGCGTCCGCGATGAATTCCAGCACATCCCCATCCCCTTCTACCTGATCGAGCCGGGCGTCCAGCGCGCGCAGTTTTTCCACATCGGTGACCAAGTTCAAACACGCGGCGATGCTCTCCGCGGATGCCGGGAGCACACCGGCTTGTTCGCGCAGGCGGGACCAAATCCGATGGCGGAGGACCAGGATCTCCTCTGCGTATCCCAAATATTCGTGGCTCATATCAACCCCAATCGTACGGCTTTGGTGACCGCTTCCACACGGTTACGCGCGCCGAGTTTGGTGGTGATGTTGCGCACGTAGTCCTTCACTGTGGCAGGGCTCAGGTAGAGCATGTCCGCGATCTCGACATTGGTCATCCCTTGGGCCACCAGTTTGAGGATTTCCAATTCCCGAGGCGACAAGAGGACTTGGTCGTCCTCGGGAGGGGGATGCTGGACCGCGTATTCGGCCAACGTGTGGGTCACCCGGGGGTCAAACGCGTACTCCCCGCGCAGAACCTGGTAAATACGCTCCACCAACGCCATCTGTTCCGCGTCCTTCAGGAGATACCCTCGGGCGCCCGCGCGCAACGCCTGATGGACCAGGTTGCTGTCCAAATACGCGGTGAGGATGATGACGCGCGTGTGCGGGCTCAGCTCCACGGCATGGCGGCACACTTCCAGGCCGCTCATGTCGGCCAGCCGGATATCCACCAGCGCGATGTCGGGCTTCAAGTGGGAGATCAGGGTAATGGCGTGGATGCCATCCCCGGTCTCCCCCACGATCTCAAAGTGTGGTTCCTGCTGTAGAATCGCGCGCAGCCCCTGACGCACAACTTGGTGGTCATCTACCAGCACAATACGCACGGGCCTCGTCATGGGTTATCCTTCTAACGAGTAACAAGTAACGAGTAAACATCTTGAAACACGGATGTCGATGTATCCCCCCTGTATTGGATTGGGGACAAAGGGTTATTTGGCCAAAGTCCAGTTCTGTACCAGTATACTCCCTTTGGCCGAACTGGACAACGGGCTAGATCATGGGCCACAGGTATGCAAACGCGCGGGGTCTTCTTTCCTTTATGCGCGGGATGAGGTATGGTGGTATGGAGCACATGAGCATGGAAGAGCCACGCGCGGATGCCATTCACCGCGCCCCGGGTTTTGTCGGACAATCCACAGGGAAGGATGAAGAAAGGACATGGATGCTTACATCTGGGGAGAATTGGCCGCGCTCGGCGCGTCTGTGTGTTTCACCTTCGGCCCCACTTTTTTCACCCTCGCGGGCCGAGAGCTGGGAGGCATCACGGTCAACCGCATGCGTCTGTTGTTGGGCACCCTGTACCTCGTCCTCTTCCACTGGCTTTATTACGGCACCCCTTTTCCGCCCGGTCCAAAGGAGGCCTTGGGTTACTTACTGCTCTCCGGTGCTGTGGGCATGGGTTTGGGAGACGCGTTCATGCTCTCCGCGTTTGTGTGCCTGGGCCCCCGTATGACCCTCCTCATCCTCAACCTCTCCCCGGTCCTGGCCACGGTGGCCGCCTGGGTCTTGTTCCAGGAGCACTTGAGCCTGGAGCAGTTGATGGCCATTGGGCTGGTCCTGGGCGGGGTCAGCTGGGTTGTGCTGGAACGGGGGGAGGCCAACGAAGAGGGGGAACGCCCCCTCCGCTACCCCATCCGGGGCATTATCTACGCGGTGATCGCGGCGGTGGTGGGCACCATCGGCACCTTGTTGGCCAAGCAGGGATTGCGCCTGGGCCTCCCGCCCATATCCGGGTCCATGGTGCGCTTGTTCGGGGGGATGTTGGTCACGTGGGTGTGGACAACTCTGTCCGGGCAATTCTGGGCCACGTGGAGGGCCTTCTTGAGCCGCCCGCGTGCGTTTCTCTTCACCGCGCTGGGGGTTCTCATCGGGCCGGTTTTGGGCATGACGTTGATGTTGGTGGCCATGAACCTGGTGCCCCTGGGCATCGCCACCACTCTGGCCTCCCTCGCCCCGGTCCTCATCCTCCCCATTGGCCGGTGGATCTTCAAGGAGCGCATCTCCGGCCAGGCCATTGTGGGCACGCTCCTGGCCACGGCCGGGGTTATTTGGTTGTTGGGAGGAAGGTAGGAGAGAGTAACGATTGACGATTAATGAGTAACGATTAAGGGTGGGGGTGGCTGGAAGACGAGGTCGGCTTGGAGGGGAGAGGTTCTGGGGTGTAAAGAGTAACGATTGACGATTGACGATTAAGGGGGATCGGCGGGAGAAAGAGGTCGGCTTGGAGGGGAGAGGTTCTGGGGTGTAAAGAGTAACGATTAACCCAAGTTTTGCGCAATCAGATGCCATATCACAAA
>JAADDB010000110.1 GCA_013154135.1 Chloroflexota bacterium | reverse complement strand
TGATGTCAGGCACCGTGGTCCCCGCAGGCACGTTCGGCCGCGTGCACGTCACGGTCCCGCCGCTCTCACTGCACGTCCACCCGTCTCCCGACGCCCCGTCGTACGTCACATCCGACGGCAGCTCCAGGGTCACGGTGATGGTCTCTGCATCGCTCGGGCCTGTGTTACTCACGGTCAGGGTGTAGGTCAGCGGATCCCCTGCGTTCACCGGGTCCGGGGTGTCGGTTATCTCGATGCCCAGGTCTGCACTCGCTTGGACGGTGGTCTCCTCACTGTCCGTGTTATTGTCCGGAGTGGGGTCCGGCGTGGCGGAATCCACCTCCGCATCGGCCGTGAGCGTGGTCCCGTCCGGCACGTCGCTGTTGACCGTGGTGTTCACCGTGATGTCCGGCACCGTCGTCCCCGCAGGCACGTTCGGCCGCGTGCACGTCACGGTCCCGCCGCTCTCGCTGCACGTCCACCCGTCTCCCGACGCCCCGTCGTACGTCACATCCGACGGCAAATCCAGGGTCACGGTGATGGTCTCCGCATCGCTCGGGCCCGTGTTGGACACGGTCAGGGTGTAGGTCAACGGATCCCCAGCGTTCACCGGATCCGGCGTATCCGTGATGGTAATCCCCAGGTCCGCTTGAGGTGTAACAGTAACGGTAGTGGACGCGTAATCATCCTCGGTCGGATCACCGTTGTTCGGCGTGCTATCGGGATCCTCAGCGTCTGACGCAGTAACCTCTGCTGTGTTCTCGTAATCCCCGTTGCCGTTGACCGTCACTGTAATGGTCAGGGTCACCGTGCTGTCTCTGGACAGGGTTCCGACATCCCATATGCCTGTATTGTTGTCATACGTCCCTTGGCCGGCACTGCTGGATACATATGTATAACCGGAAGGAAGTTGGTCCGTCACTTGAACCCCAGGTGCGTCGCCTGGCCCATCGTTAGTAAGGGCCAGAGCAAACGTGACCGTATCCCCCGGGACAGCCGATGTGGGATTCGCGGTCTTCTCCAGGGAGAGATCGGCCGCCAAAGCCTCTCTCCAGTCCCTATCCCCCCCGGGATCGTCCAAGTCGGGGTAGCTACTCGGGGTCGTGCCGTTAGTGGGGTTGACGGCTGTGGTGTCGTTATCGTACGCGTCATCCAGACCGTCACCGTCCGCGTCTGTTCCGCTCGGTGTAGTATCCGCTACACCGTCATTGTCCGTATCCCAACCTTCCAAGGCATCACTATCGCCATCGTTGTCACTGTCCAGATCTAAGTAATCGGGCGTCCCATCGTTATCTGTATCCGTAGGAACAACAGCCGTACCACCGTTGTTCACATCATACGCGTCATCGAAACCATCCCCATCCGTATCATTTCCCGTGGGAGCGGTATAACCGGCTGTCGTCTGCCCTTCAATATTATCAACAATACCGTCATTATCCGCGTCAATGTCGAGATAATCTGGATGACCGTCATTATCGGAATCCACCGGCGTAACTGTACCGCCGGAATCGGGGTCGTTGTCATCTGCGTCGACAATAGACATGAGACCATCGTGATCATTGTCCGTAGTATCATCCAACATCCCGTCATTGTTACTATCGCGAGAAGCCGGCTGACCACTCTCAATAAGATCACTGATGCCATCATTATCCGAGTCCACGTCCAAATAGTTGGGGATCCCATCCTTGTCAAAATCACACACTATGGCTTTGAATTCCGTGTAAGTAACCGTCCCCGAAGCTTCCGGATCCCAGTATTTGAAAACGATCTTCGAAACGGAATAACCCTGGAAGTCAAAGTCCACAGTCCCCAACCTAGAATTATTGGACGAACCATCTGTATCCGCGGCATAGAATTCATTGCCATTTACCTGGACAATCGTAGGGGAATAAAGACTGTACATGCTGGACGTTATGTTGATGATCTGTCCGTGCTCGTCATATACTTCGACGATAACATGATCCCCATAATCAATGTCGTTAATCCTAAATTTTGGGCTCCGTAACAAATCGGAGAACTGAAACGTCGTTTCGATTCTATCGTCATACGTCCCTGTTGTACCGCTGGGATGCCCTACACGCACACCATACTCCCCAGTATAATGTGCGTCGGATATTTCATCTGTGTTAATTGTGGCATCTCCATATGTTTGATGCGTAACGGTGAAGACGGAAGCACCGATCTTCAGATTACCATCATTCACACTACTTGTGGGCTGTCCGGCATAATCCTCAAAATTCGCCTTAACAAAGTCATTGCATGTAATCTCGTCCTCATCCGGTATGCCGTCGTTATCGTCATCCAGGTCCGTGATATCCGCCACACCGTCGGTATCTGGACCAAGAATACGATAGAGGCCATTGCTGTCACCAACCTTCCCCTGGACAACATTATCCGGGGACGCATCACCGACGTTGGGCATAGGTTTGTCTACTGGATGATCCTTGGGAATAAAAGAGGTGGAAATCTCTCCAGCGTGGGCAACGGCGATGAGGCCATGAACGAACAAAACGAAAAGAAGAACGAAAACAACGTAGTGGATAAAACGGCGATGTAACATGGGGGAACCTCCTCTGTAATACTTATTGCGGTATGTCTGCAAATTTATGCCTCACCAATAACTTCTGAAGTTGGGAGGCATAAAAACTTTGTAGTATTATAAGGAGATTACCTTCCCATTGACCATCCGCCATAATGACCAACAAAATGCCTAAAATTGATTGGCGGTTTACTAGCACATGACGGTTGAAAGAAGAGGCACAGACAACCGCAGAAGAAGGAATCCGCAAAACTATTTTCCAAAGCGGTTTAGGAGGAAGGGCAGGAGTATCCGAGGACACGTTGCCAGCGGGGACTATGGACCTCTAGCTTGCCCCAACCAGACGAGTAGGGGCCCTTAGTACAGCACCAAAATCACCGTGAGGGCCCAGAGGACTAAGGTGAGGAACAAAGGCACATCCCGCAACACCAGCTCATCCGGGGCGCCGCCTTCACCCTTCACGTGAACCAGGTAGAGGTAGCGAAAGAGGCCGTAGATGACAAAGGGAATGGTGAGCATCATCGCGTGGTTCTGGGGGAGATTGGGGGCAGAAAAGGTGTACAGGGAGTAGGCTATCACCGTACTCGATGTAACCATACTGTTCATCTCGTCCAGGAATTGGATGTTATATTCGTTGAGTATCTTGCGATGATTATCCGCATCCTGGGCCAAAAGAATCAGCTCGTGGCGCCGTTTGTTGATGGCGATGAACAGGGCCAACAGGGTGGTGCACACGTACAACCAGGGGGAAAACCGGGCCACATCCACTACCGCCACCCCGGCCGCAACCCGCAACACAAACCCCGCGGCCACCGTCATCACGTCGATGATCACGATGTGCTTGAGCACGAAGGAGTACGCCAACTGGAGGAGTAAATACCCAATAATGATGAACCCCAACTCCTTATCCAACCAAAAAGCCGCGGGTATAATGACGAGGGTGAGGAGAACCGCGGCGATCACCGCCACGCGCGGGGACAGTTCCCCCGACGCGAGGGGACGAAATCGCTTCTTCGGATGCTTCCGGTCCGATTCCATGTCGGCCAGGTCGTTGACCAAGTAAACAACACTCGACGCAAGGGCGAAAAGCACGAAAGCGAAAAGAGTCCGCAGGAAGGGCTCTGGCTGAAAGAGTTTGCGGTCAAAGATAAGCGCAGTGAAGACGAACGCGTTCTTCGTCCACTGCTTAGGTCGCATTGTTTTGAGAAGAGCGTATAATGTGCGTAACATGGACATCACCTGAACGGGTGGACTTCGGTCCTTGGACACTGGGCTGACGGACAACCCATCCCCCACCTCGCGGGCGATTTGTCCCAAGTCCAAGGCCGTTCCTGACTGAACGATGGTCTGGTGGATGACAAACCCGTCCACCAAATGCTACCGAGATCTGTCAACTCACCACGGATTGTTCATCGACGAAAAGAGCATCACGTCATCATACGCGTGGTCACAGGAAGAAGCAAATGTCCCCAGAACAAAGGAAAGAACGGCTGGACAAACTGCTGGTCCAACGGGGCCTGGTGGAGAGCCGGGAAAAAGCTCAAGCCCTCATCCTGGCCGGACACGTGCTGGTCAACGGACAGCGGGTGGACAAAGTGGGCAAACGGGTCCCGCAAGACGCGGACATCCACATAAAAGAACGTCTCCCCTACGTGAGCCGGGGCGGGTACAAACTCGCGGCCATGTTAGATCACCTCAAGCTGGACATCACCGGATGGATCTGCGCGGACGTGGGGGCCTCCACCGGAGGGTTTACCGATGTGTTGCTCCAGCGAGGGGCCCAAAAGGTGTACGCGATCGACGTGGGATACGGCCAACTGGCCTGGAAACTGCGCCAGGACCCACGTGTCATCGTGATGGAACGCACCAACATCCGCCATGTGACCTCCCTGCCCGAGCCCGTGGATCTGGCCACGATTGACGTCTCCTTCATCAGCCTCCGGTTGGTACTGCCCCACGTGATCCCCCTGGTCAAGGATGGTGGTTGGGTGATCGCGTTGATAAAGCCCCAGTTCGAGGCGGGGCGGGAACAAGTAGGAAAAGGGGGCATCGTGCGGGACCCGCAGGTGCACCGGCAAGTGTTAGAACGGGTGCTCGGGGAAGCGGAAGGGCTGGGATTGGGCTTACAAGGGCTCATTCGTTCCCCCATTTTGGGGACAGAAGGCAACGTGGAATTCCTGGCCGCTTGGCAGAAAAATCGCCCTGGCCGTCTCTCCTCCGAAAAATGGCGGGCCCTCATCCCGACTCTCCTCGAGGCCAACTCCGGGGTTGGTAGCACGGACCAAGGAGAAGATGGGTAAGACGGGCGGGGACGCAATCCAAGGTGTAACGACTGATGAGTAAAGGGGCTTGGGCGTCACGCATCCAAACCTCCTCCATGGCACGGCACGAGGACGTGGACATCCTGCGGCGGTACGGACCCCTCAGTAAATAAACTCCCGGATGTCGTAGTGGGAAACCCGCACGTCCCGCTCGCGGGCCCACGGGAGCAAAGCCCGCCGAAAGCGCTCCTCCTCTGCCCGCAGTTGCACCGGCGTCAACTCGAGCAGCCCTGCCTCAGCCGCGTCGTACACATACGGGGCTTCTGGGGAGGCCACGAAGGGCGAAGTGTACAGGATATCCCCGGGGCCCAAAGGCATCTGGCGGATGAGAGACACCGTGTCCCGGAAATGGACCTCCCGGTACACCTCCCCGCCAATGCCGACCATGAAAATAATGCCCACGGACACACCTCCTGCCTTGATCGTGCGCACGGCCTCCAACACATCCGCGGCCGTGCCCTGCTTGCGGATGAACGCGCGCAAGGGGTCATGTCCCGTCTCCAACCCCACATACACGCGGCGCAGATTCCGCTCCCGCATGGCCGCGAAATCCGCGGCCGTCTTGCGCAGGGCATCGGGTGCGCTGAGGAACGCGTAGATCCCCTGAATGTGCCAAGGATGCGCTTCCCGCCACAGGGCCCGCTCCGAACCGCTCAAGTGGTGGGGAAGAATGGGGAAGGCCTCATTCGCCACATCCAAAAAGGCCAACAACCGATCCTGGGCCACCATCACCGCGTTAGCATCCGCGAGGAAAATAGTACGCCGAGTGGTGATCCCCCGACCGAAGAACCCCTTCACCCGGTCCACATGCTCCCGGAACACGTCCACCCCCTTGATGCGAAAAGGACGATCCCGGTAGAACGTGCAAAAAGTGCACCGGTTATAGGAACATCCTTCCGTGGCCTGGAGCACCAGAGCCAAGTACTGGTCCGGCGGGAGGATGGGAACCGGCTTATAAATGCGGTAGAAGCGCTCCCGTTCCTGCTCCAAACGGGCCCAATCCCAACGACGCACCCGCTGCAACCACTCCTGCACGCGGGAAACGACCGAGAAGGGGGTGCTTCCCGTGTCCATGCGGCCGCGGGAAAGGTGGTGAAAGACCCGCTCCACGTAGGAGAGGGCTCGATCCTCCACGGCCCGCACCCCTTCGCGCGTGAGAAAACGGCGATGACGGTGTCCGGGCCGGGGGGATTCACTCCATTTGGCCAGGATGCGGTTGTCCAGCGCGCGGCGGTACGTGATGCCTTGGAACCAGGCACCGATGAGCCGCCCCTCCTCGTCGAAGGA
>JAADDB010000132.1 GCA_013154135.1 Chloroflexota bacterium | reverse complement strand
CCGGCCACCCACCAAAAACAGTTCGCCAGGGAATTTGTTACGCTCTTAAACTATCCCGGCCGACCTCTCCCTTCACCTCCTTTTAATCGTTACTCATTAATCGTTAATCGTTTTGAGAAGTCCTCTCCGGGAGCTCTATATGGACGCATGACCGGCCGTGCATCGTTCCATACGGCCCACGCCGACCTCCCGCCCCTCTTACTCGTTACTCGTTATGCGTTAGACTCTTCGCCCATCCCTCCCGACCTCGCCCCTCAGCCAACCCCTTAATCGTTACTCATTAATCGTCAATCGTTACTCACCACCTCCCTCCCCGCCTCAAAAGCCCGGTAGTTCAGGTCGAGGAAGCGGGATGGCACCCGGCGCTTCATCGCTTGACGCCACACATCCTCCGGCACGTCCAGGAGGGCCGATAACGCCCCCACCAGCACCATGTTCGCGGCCTTCGCGTTCCCCAAATCCTGGGCCAACTGGGTGCCGGGGACCCAATACACCTGACGGACCACCTGAGCGACCCACGAACGCACGTCCTCCTCTTCCGGGTACACACGCTTCCCCGCGCTCACCGTAATGGGATAGATGGGGTGGGGGTCGGCTATCACAATGCTCTCGGGATGGAGCAAATCCAAATAGCGCAACGTCTCCAACCGTTCCAAGGAGAGGAGTACATCCACCTCGCCCTTGCCGATCAACGGCGAGAACACCTCCGGTCCCCACCGGACATGACTGTTCACGCTGCCGCCCCGTTGCGACATCCCGTGCACCTCCGACTTCTTCACATCCAACCCCAACATCAACCCAGCCTCGGAAAGCACATTGCTGGTCAACAGAACCCCCTGGCCCCCTACACCAACCACCAGGAAATTCAGATATTCCTTGCCGTTCAACACAGACATGGTCACCTCCATCCAGTTCGGGCGGATTGCTCGACGAAATGCAGCAGATGAACCCCTACGCCGGGATTCTACCGGGTTTTGTCCCCCAGAACCTGATCCCTGAACGAAATCGCTTGCTGAGGACACACTTGCGCGCACAGCTCACAGCCCGTGCACAACAACGGGTCGATCTCCACCTTCTGGCGTCCACTGGGAATGTGGATGGCCTTGCTCCGCACCAACGCGGGGCATCCCGTCTGAATACAGACCCCGCACCCATCACACAAGTCTGGATTGACCTTGAGGGGCACGTATTGCTTGCGCACTTCGGGCAGGAGCGCACAAGGCCGTCGGGTGATGAGGACCGCAGGTTCGTCCAGCCGTTTATACGCCTTGAGCACCCGTTCGACCTCCGGTTCGTTATACGCGTCCACCGTCGTCACGTGCTTAATGCCGATGGCCCGCACCAAAGCCTCGATGTCCACCTCCTGCGTCTTCTCCCCCATCAACGTCTCGCCCGTGCCCGGGTTCGGCTGATCACCCGTCATGGCCGTGACCCGGTTGTCCATGATGACCACGATGACCGGGCTGCGGTTGTAGGCCACGTTGATCAGCGCGGGGATGCCCGTGTGGAAAAAGGTGGAGTCGCCGATGACGGCCACATGTTTCTCCGGACTCCCTGCCTTGGACGCACCGTGGGCCACGCCGATGCCGGCCCCCATGCACCCGGTGGTGTGAATCGCATTCAAGGGGGGCACCACCCCCAAGGTGTAGCACCCGATATCCCCGTTCACCGGGAGATGTAACTTCTTGATAGCCCAGAACACCCCTCGGTGTGGGCATCCCGGGCAGAGGACCGGCGGGCGTCCGGGCAGCTCCGGCAGATCGGGCAGGGGCACACTGGGAGGTCGAGCGGTTTCGGGGAGCAAGCCGGCCTCGATGGCCGCCTCGCGCACAATGTGGGGGTTGAACTCACCGATCAGGGGGAAAATACTCTTCCCCTCCACAGGGATCCCCATCATGCGCACATGTTCCTCGATGAAGGGATCCAACTCCTCCAGGACAATGAGCCGTTTCACCTGTCGGGCGAAATCTGCAATCAAATCATGGGGAAGGGGCCAGACCATGCCCAGCTTGAGGATGGACGCGTGGGGGAAGATCTCCCGCGCGTACTGGTAAGCGATGCCCGTGGTGATAATGCCCAGATCCCCATCGCGCATCTCCACCCGGTTCAGGGGGAAAGTCTCCGCGTACTCCGCGATGCGTCGGATGCGCTCCTCCACCACGGGATGGCGTTTGCGGGCGTTGGACGGCACCATGACGTACTTGGAGGGATTGCGCGGGAAACGACGCACCCGGGGCGGATGCTCCTCCCGCATTCCCACCCGGACACGGCTGAAACCGTGGGAAATGCGCGTGGTCGGACGGACGATGACCGGGGTGTCGAATTGCTCGGAGAGGTCCAGGCCCGCGATGACCATATCGCGCGCGTCCTGACTGTCTGCCGGGTCCAGGCAGGGCACACGCGCAAACTTGGCGTAATTCCGCGTATCCTGTTCATTCTGGGAGGAATGCATTCCCGGATCGTCGGCCACTGCGATGACCAACCCCGCCTCCAGGCCGGTCATGGACGCGTAGAAGAACGCGTCCGCGGCCACATTGAGCCCCACGTGTTTCATGGTCGCCAGGGCTCGTCGCCCCGCGTAGGCCGCGCCAATGGCCGCGTCCAGGGCCACCTTCTCGTTGGGAGCCCATTCCGCGTAAATGCCTGGAAAACGGGCGAAGGTCTCCAGGATTTCCGTGCTCGGGGTGCCCGGATACCCGGAGGCGAACACCACACCCGCTTCCCACGCGCCGCGGGCAATGGCCTCGTTGCCGGAGAGGAGGACCCACGTCTCACGTTCGTTTGAGGGTGCTTCTGCCTGAGGAGACGCGTTAAACGCGCGCGTTCGAGCCGTATCCATGGATTCACCTCCCAACGTTGGGTTCCGTGTGCGCTCCACATTGAGGCACACATGATTCCACGTCCTCTACCAAATGGCCAGATCGAGAAGAACCCGTAACACCTCGGCGGCGGACGGGTCCGACCCTTGGCGGGGTGCCGGCGTTCTCGCCCCGTGCATAGTAAGTGTTTTTGGTGGATGCTGGCCGGGCTTCGCCCGGCCAGCATCCACCAAAAACACTCTGAGATGGGAATGGGGGGCTCTATCTCGGCCGAGCATCGCCACAAATGAGCCGAGATGGGCGCTCCTGCCCCTCTTACTCGTTACTCGTTATGCGTTAAGCTCTTCGCCCATTCCTCCCGACCTCGCCCCTCAGCCAACCCCTTAATCGTTACTCATTAATCGTCAATCGTTACTCTCCCCACTCTTCTCCGGCAAAATGTACAAGCAATCCTCCAACAAATCGATGCCCACCGTCCGACCCTCCTCGTGGACGGTCGTGCGCCGCGGGTCGTAGTCCACCGCGATAATCACCTGTCCCTCCACTTCCACCTCGTATTCCACGTGACTACCCAGGTAGGAACTGCGGCGAATCACTCCCTGATACCGGCCATCCTCCTCTTCCATGCGGATGAATTCGGGCCGCACCACCAACTTCACCCGGTCCCCAACCTGCAAGGGGTGAAGGGGCAAGGGCACGCGCAGGGATTGGCCCCACACATCCAACACGGCCACGCCATCGGTCAAACCCGTCACCTGGCCGGTGAGGAAGTTGGTGCGGCCGATGAAATCGGCCACAAACGCGCTGGCCGGACGCCGGTAAATGTCCTGCGGCGTGCCGATCTGCTCGATGCGGCCCCGGTTCATGACCACAATGCGGTCGGACAGGGTCATAGCCTCCACCTGGTCGTGGGTCACGTAGACCGCGGTGATGCCCAACGTCTGCTGGATGCGCCGCAACTCCGCGCGCATCTGCTCGCGCAACTTGGCATCCAGGTTGGAGAGGGGCTCATCCAGGAGGAGGACTTTGGGTTCCATGACCAACGCGCGGGCCAGCGCGACGCGCTGCTGTTGCCCGCCTGACAGTTGGTTGGGCGCGCGGTTCTCCATGCCCTCCAAGTTCACCAAAGCCAGCACCCGAGCCACCCGCTCCCGGATCTCCTGGCGACTCAGGCCCTTCACTTTGAGCCCGTAGGCCACATTCTCGTACACACTCAAGTGGGGGAAGAGCGCGTAACTCTGGAACACCATCGCCATCTCCCGCTGATTGGGCGGGATGTGGTTGATCACCTCCCCGTCCAGGATAATCTGGCCGGAGGTGGGGAATTCGAACCCCGCGATGAGCCGCAGAGTGGTCGTCTTTCCGCACCCGGACGGCCCCAGCAGGGTGAGGAATTCGCCCTTCTCAATGTCGATGTTCACATCGTCGACGGCCGTGACTTCCCCCTCACGGCCGCGTCCGGGAAAGACTTTGGTCAAATGTATCAAACGCAGGTACACGTTTAGCCTCCACCGATGGTGAGATCAATACCCTCGTCCGTAGCGAAGACACGGCCGACGAACAGGTAAGTGAGCCCGATGGCCGCGAGGACGATGAAGATGAGGATCATGGAATACGCGGCCGCGGTACTCATCCCCCCCTGTTCCACCTCGCTCAAAATCCACACCGTCAAAATCGGCCATTCCGCGGTGGTCAGGAAGATGATGGCCGAGAGGCTGGTCATGTGGCGGGCGAACGCGAAGATCAAGCCCGCGATGAACGCCGGCGCGATGAGGGGCAGGGTGATGTGTCGGAACGTGTACTGGGCATCCGCGCCCAGACTGGTGGACGCCTCCTCGATCGCGGGGTCGATCTGCTGGAGCGCGGCCACCCCCGCGCGCACGGACGCGGGCAGGCTGCGCACCGCGTAGGCCGCGATGACGATGTACGGCGTCCCCACCAGGGCCAGGGGCTTGCCGTACAGGGAGAGGGACGCGCTCAACACCAGGAGCCACGCGGCCAGGGGCAGACGCCACCGCTTGGGCACCTGGGTGACCATGAAGATGCTGAGCAGGAGATAAGTGAAGCCCAGGATGGTCATGGTGGGCTGGGTGAACACGGTGATCATGTTGCTCACCTTCACCACCACCCGGGACCAGGTCTGATTGTCCAGGGAACGACCCCACGCGGCCAGGGGCTCGGTGATCCACGGAGTGATGTTGTAGACCACCAGGCCCAGGGCCATCAGGAGCGCGGGCCCCACCACCCGCCAACGGAGATCCTTGGAAAGCATCCGCCAGGCAAGGAGGGCCAGGAGCCCGTAGCCAAAGGCCAGCAAGTAGCGCCACTCATCCGGGTAGAGGATGGTCGTGGGCAGGAGGGAGAGCGCGTACCCCACCACCGAGGCCACCAGGAGCACCATCCCCCGTCGCACCCAAGAAGCGGGGATCTGGGAGACCAGGTAGCCGGCCAGAGTCAAATACGCGAGCATGACCACAACCCACGGGGCCTTGATGAACGCGATGATATACCCGATGCCCAGGATGGTGCCGGGGACCGCGCCGCCCAGGTTCGACGCGAAGTCCAGAGCTTCCCGGCCGGAAAAGGCCTTCCGGACCACGAGGAACGCGATGACCATGCCCATTATCCCCGCGAGGGGCGTGGCCACCAGGGAGAGGAAGGTGGTGGACAGGATCGCGTTCAGGCCTCGGCTGAAGGCCACCTGATAGTGGGTCAGCTCCAGGTGGTAGTCGATGCCCCACAGCCGGGTGATCGACCCCACGAAGATGGAGAGGTACAAGGCCAGAATGAGCAAGAGAATGAGCCCGGTAATGGTGAGAAAGATCAGGCGCAGCCACCGGTCCGTCACCCGGATCTGTCCTCCTGTGGGTTTACCCGTCACCGCGATGTAGGAGCGCTTGTTCACGTAATAGCGCTGGAGGAGGAAGACGGTAAGGGTGGGGATGAGGAGGACCAGGGAGAGGGCCGCGCCCTTCTGCTGGTCATACTGGCCGTTGATGGCCAGGTAAATCTCGGTGGAAAGAACCGTGCGGTTTCCCCCCAGGAGGAGGGGATTCCCCAAGTCGGCCAGGGATTCCACAAAGAGGAGAAGGAAGGAGCCGGCCAGACCGGGGATGAGCAAGGGCAAGGTGATGGTGCGGAAGATGCGGAACTTGCTCGCGTGAAGGCTGAGGGCCGCCTCTTCCAGGGCCGGGTCCAGGCGCTCCAGCATGGCCCGGATGATCAAGTAGGCCACCGGGAAGAAGGTGATGATCTGGACGAAAATGAGCCCGTCCAAGCCGTACACATCGTTCACCCCGTGGGTGAATTGAATGTGCAACAGATGACGGGTGACCAGACCGTTCCGCCCGAAGAGGAGAATGGTGGCAATGGCGATGGCAAAGGGCGGCGAGATGGTCGGGACCAGGGCCAGAGCATGGACGGCCCTGGGGAAGGGCACGCCCACCCGGACGAACGTGTACGCGAAAATGAACCCCAGCAGGGTTCCTCCAAACGCGGTGAACAGCCCCATCATGATCGTATCCCGCAGGACCTGCCAGTTATAGGCCCGGTAATAGGGGTCCACATACTGGGCGAAGTACTTGAGGCTGAAGGCACCGGTTTGGGGGTCGAAAAAGCCCTGCCAGATAACGCGCAGGAGGGGGTACACCACGAAGATGAAGACAAAGAGCATAACCCCCATCAACCCCATTGCCAGCATGGGGTCCTGCACGATCATGCGAATCTCATCGACCCGATGGCGGAGGTCCGCCCACACATGGGAGCGCCATCCGCGTTTTGCGTGGGAGTTCAGCATCGGTCATCCTCAGCAGCAGATATTAGGGCAGGAAAGCGTTTTACGTGTGTGGCGGGCTTGGCCCGCCACACACGTAACATCACTTCCCGGGGGCAGGAGCCCCACCCCCGGGGTGGGATTCACGTGTTTGAGATTACTTGCGCAGGTTCTCCGCGCCCGCGATCTCGTTGGTGAACTTGTCCACGAACTCCTTCTTGTGCTCACCGCACCACTCAAAGTCGTAGTCGATGAGGTTCACCTGGAGGAGTTCGGGGCGAGCGGGCTTCGCGCCCTTCACCGTGGGGGCCTGGTACGCGCCGTACTTGGGCCCCAACTCCTGGGTCTCGGGCAGCAGCGCCCAGTCGAACCACTTCTTCGCGGCATCCGGGTGCTTGGCGCCCTTGATGATGCCCATGCCACCGATCTCATACCCGGTGCCCTCCTTGGGGAAGGAGAGGACCAAGGGAGCGCCCTTCTCGATCTCCCGGACGATGTCGTGGGAGAAGACGACGCCCACCGCGGCCTCACCCTGGCCGATGAAGCGAGCCGGCGCGGAACCGCTCTTGGTGAACTGGAGGACTTGGCCGGCCAGTTTACGCAGGTACTCCCAGCCCTCCTCTTCGCCCTTCAGCTGGAGAATGGTGCACAAGGTGGTGTACGCGGTCCCGGAGCTGGAGGGGTGTGCCATCATGAACTGGCCCTTCCACACCGGGTCGAGCAGGTCATCCCAGCTCTCCGGCGCTTTGGCGTCGGGGTGGTCCTGGAGGAAGTTCTTGTTGGTGGCAAAGCCCAGGGAGCCCACATACACACCGACCCAGTAGTCATCCGGGTCCTTCATCAACTTCGGGTCCACCAGGTTCTTCGCGTTGGGGGACTTGTAGGCCTCGAGCAGACCTTCCTTCTTCGCCGCGATGAAGCTATCCACCGGGCCGCCCCACCAGATGTCGAACTGAGGGTTGTCCCGCTCATTGCGCAGACGGGTCAGGGACTCGCCACTGGACATGCGGACGAAGTTCACCGTGATATCGGGGTACTTCTTCTCGAACTCCGCCTTCATGCCCTCGCACCACTCCACCTGGGGCGTGCACAGGAGGTTGAGCTCCTTGCTCTCCGCCTTCTTGGGAGCAGAACGGGCACACGCGGACACGATAAAGGAGAGAATCAGCAGGGCGACCAACCAGATAGGATACCGCTTGTAGCGCTTCATGGTGCCTCCTCCTTCAGAAGGTACAGTATGCCTTTGGGTACACTCGACGGGGATGTTTCGATGGTGGGATAAGTGTACACGAAAACAGGGGAATCCACAAGAAAGAAGGGATGGGGCTGGGTATGGACACGGGGATGGTGGGGGGACCGGAATGCGTAAAGGAAGGACTGGAGGGCAGAATCGTAACGAGTAAGAGGTTGCCTGGCTCCCCATCATGGACCGTGCGTGACGATTCTCCCCCTTAATCGTTAATCGTTACTCTTTAATCGTTACCCCCCACGGGCCCGTCCGCCGTCAAAGTACTCCCGGACTTCGCCTTCCGGCCTCAGCATCTCCCGTAAACCCGACTCAGTTCGGCCATTTCTGTTTCGTGGCTTTCGGACCACTGCTCCCACCGAAAACGCCAGGCCCAATTGCCCCAAGGACGGCCCGGAAAATTCATCCGAGCTTCTGAGCCCAGCCGAAACACGTCCTGCAAAGGCACGATGGCGATGTGGGCCACCGATTGCCAGGCTAACCGGATGAGTCGTCCCACCACGTCCGAGTCGGGATATCCCAGGTAAGCGTGGACAAACGCCCGGGTGCCTTCGTCCAGGGAGGCATACCACCCCGCGGTGGTGTCGTTATCATGAGTCCCCGTGTACACCACCCAGTTGGGTGAGGTGTAATTGTGGGGAAGGTATGGGTTCTGGGGGTCGCTGAACGCGAACTGGAGCACCTTCATGCCCGGGAATCCCCACCGTTCCCGCAGGGCTTCCACTTCCGGGGTGATGAACCCCAGGTCCTCCGCCAGGATGGGCAAATCCCCCAAAGCCTCCTGGAGGGCCCGGAAGAAATCGTCCCCCGGCCCTTTCACCCACCGCCCGACCTCCGCGGTGGGCATGCCCGCGGGGATCTCCCAATAAGCCTCGAACCCGCGGAAGTGGTCCAAGCGCACCCAATCAACGAGTTTGAGCACCGCGCGGAACCGGTCGATCCACCAGCGATATCCCTGCCGGGCCATCACATCCCACCGGTAGAGGGGATTACCCCACAACTGTCCGGTGGGACTGAAATAGTCGGGCGGGACACCCGCGACCACGGTGGGACGCCCCTCCTCGTCCAGGTGGAAGAGTTCGGGATGGGCCCACACGTCCGCGCTGTCGTAGGCCACGAAGATGGGCATATCCCCGATGAGCCGGATGCCCAAAGCGTTCACGTGGGCCCGCAGCGCCTCCCACTGGCGGAAGAACTGCCATTGGATGAACGCGTGCTCTTCCACCGCGTCGGCCAGGCGTTCGCGGTACGTCGCGAGGGCCTGGGGCTCGCGCAGCCGGATGTCCTTGGGCCATTCGTTCCAGGGCGCGCGGAAATGCTCCTTCAGGGCCATGAAGAGGGTGAAATCCTCCAGCCAGTGGGATTCCGCCTCGCGAAAAGCGCGGAAATCCGCGACGTCCTCAGAAGATGCGTTCTGGGAAAAGCGACGGTACGCGCGGTGTAATCGGTCCCGTTTGAAGGGGATAACCGCCCCATAGTCCACCCGGGTCTCGGGAAACGGCTCCGGTGGGTGCAGGTCATCGGGGGTGAGCCATCCCTTCTGGGCCAAGTGGTCCAGGCTGACGAGGAGAGGGTTCCCCGCGAACGCGGAAAAACTCTGATAGGGGGAATCCCCATATCCGGTGGGGCCCAGGGGCAACACCTGCCAAAGACATTGCCCCGCCCGGGCCAGGGTCTCGGCCCATCGATGCGCGTTCTCGCCCACATCCCCAATGCCGTGGGGGCCGGGCAAGGATGTAGGATGCAGGAGAATACCGCCGGTCCGTGGAAATTTCACAGGACACCTCTGATGAGTGATGAGTAACGAGTAACGATTAACGATTAAGGGGGGATTGGCCCTTCAACCGTAATCGGTGGTCGTTCGTCGTTCGTCGGTCGTCGTCCGTCGGTCGTCGGTGGTCGGTCGTCGGTCGTCGTCTCTCATTCCTTCACAGCCGCGATGCGGAAGACGCGAGCCATGCGGATGGAAATGGGAAAAGGTACGTACGTGGAGAGAATGTGATTCGCCCAGGCGACCCATCCTCCCCTGGAACCGCCGAAATAGGGGAACACGCGCGGCCGGAATCCCACACGCTCCATCTCGCGGGCCAACTCAACAGGGTGGAAAAGGCGCTCCGCGTAGTGGCCCAGAATAGGGTCCAGGGGACACGTGCCCCAGCGGTAAACCTGTTGGGGGAGCTCCCCTGCCTGCCGGTAGCGCTCCAGCGCGCGGAGGATCTCCTGCCGGGTCATGCCGGATGTGCCCCGGGCCAACGCGTCCACCACCTCCTCATCCAAGTCCGGGGCAGCCTCGCGGATGATCTCCCGCCGCCGCTGGAGGAAGGACTTGGGGATCCGGTGGCCGTAGTACTGCTCCCCTTCGGTGCCCAACTCAAAAGCGGCCCACAGGCGTTTGGTCTTGTACACCCGCCAAGGGTTGGCTCCGTTGTTCGCGTCGGAGATGAGGAGCACACCCCCCGGTTTGAGAACCCGATGAGCTTCGCGGAGAAAGGTGTCCGGGTCCCGGTAGTGGGAGATGGCTTCCACAGAGAGGATGGCATCAAAGGACTCGTCCTCGTACGGGAGCGCTGCCGCGTCCCCTTCCAGCATGAAGAGGGGCAAATCCGGTGGCAGAGCTTCCCGGTAGAGGCGGAACGTGTGCACGTACGGACTTTGGAGCTCCAACCCGTGGGCGGCCTTGGCACCCAACGCGGCCAGCATCACCGCGGTCAGCCCGAACCCCGCGCCGCAATCCAGGATGACCTGGCCGGCAATGGGCTTTTGGGCCATTTGGAAAAGGGATTGGATTTGACGCACGTACTGCCGAAGAATGTGGGGATGACGGAGAACCCCGAAGGATTCCTCAAACCGGTGGTGATACCGGGTTCGATTGGGATGTTGGAAGATGGCTTGGATGTACTCCTGGCAACGTGTACATGAATCGGCCGCGTGCGTCAAAGGTTGCATACCTCCCTGATATGTTGGATTCTGATGGGCAGACGAAGCCCGGAGTTCCGCCAGACCGCGCCTCCGCGGGGCCTTGACGTTTTCGCCCCGTGCCAGAAGAGAGCTTCTGGTGGGTGCCGGGTTTCGCCCGATGGGCACCCACCAAAAGCCGTTCTCCTCTGACTCACTTCCCTTCTACCGCAGCACGTAGGATATGTAGATCTTGCGTTCGGGCAAATCGCCGAAGTAGGCAATGCCCGTCACGCCCAGGTCAATGTACAGGCTGACCATGTTCGGTGTGTGGGATATGTACCCGGGCGGGTCCACTTCCTGGACGATGTACCACCCCGTGGGCACGTTGTAGAACGTGTAACTGCCATGCTGATCCGTCCGCCCCCGGTGAACCGGGATGCTCTCATCCACGTCCAGACTGCCGTTGCCGTTCAAGTCCCGGTAGAAGTTGATGTTCACGTTGACCATGGGCGGCTCTTCCGGCTCCCACGTGTAGTTCTTGTTCAAGTCCTGCCAGGCCAGGACCATGATGTTCCCCAGCCCCGGGGTAGGAGTCGGTGTGGGCGTGACGGAGGGAGTCGGACTTGGACTCGGCGTGGGCGTGACCGTGGGCGTCGGCGTGTTCGTGGGCGTGGGGGTGTGAGTTGGGGTGGGTGTAGGCGTGGGGATGGGATAATCCCCGAAGTCCAGCCGCACCGCGGCCCCCGCTTGGATGATGATGTTGTCGATCTGGTTGGGCGTGCTGGAGGTGTACCCTTGGGGATCCTCCTCCACCAACCGGTACGTGTCCGGGTCCAGAGCGGAGAACTCGTAATACCCGTCGCTGGACGTCACGCGCATGGCAATCAGTGTGTTTCCGCCCTTGTACAAATACACCTTCGCGCCGGCCAACGTGGGCTCCCACGCATCCCGCACCCCATCCTGATTCACATCCTCCCAGACTGTGCCGTAAATGCGTCCATAGGGACTGGCCGGTGTGGGCGTGACCGTGGGCGTCGGCGTGAACGTCCACGTGGGCGTGGGGGTAAAGGTGGGAGTGACCGTGGGTGTGGGCGTGATGGTGGGTGTGTTGGTCGCGGTGGACGTGGGCGTCGGTGTGGGACAGCCGGGCCCGGTGCACGGGGTCGGCGTGGGTGTAGGCGTGGGAGGTGTGTAGTACGTGATCTCCAGCTTAGGCCGAAGGGCCGTGCCTCCCCAATTGCTGGAGAGCATGGTAATGAGCACACTCTTGTCCTCGGGCTGATAGAAGCGGAGGAGGAACCCGTAATTCTGGTCCGGGTGCTGGAGCCAGTAATTGACCAGATCGGTCACATCCACCTCCACCCAGCCGGGGTTGTTCTTGTAACTGGCTCCCACCGGCACGCTGGAGCTGTACAGCGCGTAGTAGTCAACCCCTGCGTAGGACGCGCCGGGCAGGCCCCACGGCGCGCCGTTCGCGGCCTGATTCCACGTGGCCTCCAACTCCCGCCACGGCTTCAGCAGCCGATACGGTCGGATGTACGCGGTGTGGTCGAAGCGGGAATAGTAGTAATTCACGTACAAGTGCAAAGTGGCCCGGTACGCGGCCTTACCCGCGGGCACGGGCGACAGGTCGAACCGGATGAGGGTGTTCACCCGGGAATTTTCCTTGCTCCACAGCTTCAAAGTGATATCGGAGCCGTGATTCGCGTCCTTGTTCCCCCGCTCGATGAACGTGTCCGCCACCCCTGTGTACCCATCCCGTCCTTCCTGGAGGACAATGGTCACCGCGTCCGGCGGAGGAGTGCTGGGTGTGACCACGGGGGTGGGAGTGGCCGTAGGCGTAGGCGTGGCCACCGGCGTGGGCGTGGAGGTGGGCGTCGGGGTCGGGGTGAAGGTGTTCGTGGGCGTAGGCGTGGGCGTCGGTGTGGGACATGTGCCGCCGGGGCAGGGGGTAGGCGTGAAGGTCGCGGTGGGCGTGGGCGTGTCCGTGGGCGTGTTCGTCGGTGTGGGCGTGGGGCCCACAGGGCCCGTGCCCTTGCTCACCATGACCATGTGGAACCAGTTATCCCCGTCATTGTTGGAAGAGAGGTAGAAATCCGCGCCGCCGTTCAACCCGTTGGCAAAGCGCCCATCCGTGATGACGAACACCTTCTGGGCCCAACTGCCGCCTCCCACCCCGCCGGGAGCGGGATCATCGTTGCGCACGTTCGGGTCCGAACTGCCCAAGGGCACGGCCTGCTTGGGTCCGCTGAAGGAATCGTACCAGAGGGACCACGTATCCCCCCCGTCGTTCAAGTAAGTGACCGTGATGGTCACCGGAGTGCCCGGAACGGGGCTGTAGAGATAGCGGTCATCGATCTTGAAGAACATATAGGGGTTCCCCGAATCCTCATCCGTGCGTCGGGTCATCCAGGACTCCTTGGTCTGGGGCAGACGCGTGTTCACGGGATAAGGATTGTAGCTGTTGGGGTCGCTGGGATTGCCCATGAACTCGATGGCCGCCTTCTGTTGCGTCGTGCGCGGGCGGTCGAGCCAGGTGATGACATGGGTGAACCCCGTCTCCGGCACAGAACGACCGCCGGGGATATTCCGGTCGTGGTAGAGCCAGTACGCGTAATCCCCGTACTCCGGCTGACCGTACCCGGTTCGTTGACTCTCCACCGATGGTCCCGCGCCCATGCACGTGAACCAGGGAGCTCGGTGATCGCGCAGAGCCACGAACACCGCGGGCGGCTGCTGAGCCGCGGTGCCGTCCAACTTCCGGCCGAGGAACGGCTTCCACTCCTTCACCAAATCCACAAACGCGGGGAACAAATCGTGGTTCAAGCGCAGATAATTGGCGTGCTTGCTCAGAGAACTCAACAGAGCCCAGTACACCTGTCGGTCCCCCTCACAGCCCATCCAATCGTAATACCCCTCCATGGCCACCTGGAAGTGATACTCATCCGTTCCCCGCTCATTCGCGGGTCCATGTTTGGGGAAGATGTCGAAGAACCCGGGGCGGGTGTAAGGGGTGGAAGAGTAGGCCCAGAACCACTGGGGATACATCATGTTGAAGGACAGACCGACAGGGGGTGTCAGACTGTTCGCGTAATCCATAATGGGCCGCTTATCCTCGTTGTTCCAGATGGAGCCGGCCAGCTGGACAAAGACCGGCTTGTTGGGGAAAGCCTCCCGGTACACGCGAACCGTTTCCTTCACAAAATCGATCCACACCTCCTTGGGCGTGGTACAGGGCGTGGCCCACGTCTCGCAGAAGAGAGTCTCGTTGTTCAAGTCATCCTGGATGGCCTGGACAAGGCGGTCGCGGAGCTCGCGGGACCAGTAGTCCACCGCGTAGTTCTCGCCGTAAAGCCCCAGGCCGATGGCGATGAATTCCAGGTTGGGATGATTGCTGTAGCGGGCCCCAAAGGAGCGGATGAAGTTGAAATAGCGCGTCATGTACTCATCGCTCCAATAGCGGGGGAAATACCAATGGCCGTTGATGCACCCCCGGTGGTCCGGATTATCCGCGCAGAGCCATTCCCCCGCGTCGACCACTGCGCCGGGCACGTAGTGGGGGTTGTCCGGGTTCCACAGGTATTCGGGCATCGCGTTGACCACGCCGCTCACGTACCAACCGTTGTAAGTGGTGAACATCACGGACACGCGGTTGTCATCGGCCACCGCGTCGGCCAGCGCCGCGTCCATACGTCCCCAGTTGTACCCGGGGGAGGTGTTTTCAATGTAAGCCCAGTTCACCGTGATGAGGTCGCCATCCACTCCCCACGCCATCTTGTTGGAGCTCCCATAGCCGGGGAGGTAGAACCCGGTCATGTAGACCCCGGCCTCGCCCACACGGGGCGTGGCTTCTGCTGGACCGTCCGGCGAGAGAGGGGATTGGCTTTCCGCAAAAGTGGGCAGAGAGTTGGAGAACACCAACAGGCCGATGATGCTGAGCACCAGCGTTCCGGCTATCAACAGGGGGATATACCTTCTCATCCTTTCACCTCGTTCTTTCGCAGGACTTTGGACAAAATTGGGCGGCTTGGGGAAAGGGGACAGGCACCTCCTCCCCTCTCTTCCCCATCGCTTGGGCGAAGTGGTTTTGCTGGGCCACAGCCGAGTCCGCGGCCAGGGGGCACGGAGTGTGGCCAACCCCTGTCACTTGTCCAAAGTCCAATTCTTGCAAGTACAACTCTGCAACCTGTTCCTCGTGTTGTCTTGTGATGTGTCAAACGGTGGGACCTGAGGTAACTCGGGCGCGTGTCCTCCGGTTTCCCGGAGGCGCTCCCACGCTCTCATCCTGCGCCGTTTCCGGTCAGGATCATAGGAATGGTCTGGAGAATGAGTTCGATGTCCAACCAGAAGGAGAGGTTCTCGATGTACTGGATGTCCAGTTCCACGATCTCGTCGAAGCGCAGACGACTGCGCCCCCGCACCTGGGGCAATCCGGTGAGACCTGGGAGGACTTCCAGGCGCCGTTTGTGCCATTCCTTGTAATACTCCAGCTCATACCACATGTTAGGTCGGGGCCCCACAATGCTCATGTCCCCTTTGATGACGTTGATGAGCTGGGGGAGTTCGTCCAAGCTGCTGCGACGCAAGAACCGCCCTACCCGGGTGATGTTCTGGTCATCGGAGGGGGGTTTGTAGATGCGATCTTCGTCCTCCCCGCCCGGGGGCGAGAGGTAGCCCTGGATGAAGGCTTTGGCGAATTCCCGGTGACTCTGGGTGTGGTCCACATCCGCGCGCATGGAGCGGAATTTGTAGAAGTTGAAGACCTTCCCGTCCTTGCCCAAGCGCTTTTGCACGTGCAACACCGGGCCGGGGGAGTCCAGCTTGATGGCTATGGCAATGGCCACCATCAGGGGGAAAAGGAGGATCAGGGCAATGGTGGCGAAGATCACGTCGAAAATGCGCTTGAAATACCGTTGGTACAGTCCCGGCTTTCGACGGGCCACCGGTTCCGGGACCATCCACACGTGGATGGTCTGGGCGATGGGTCTAGATTGGACGGGTGTCGCCAGCCGGACTCCGCTTTCCATTGTCCCCCCCTCATATGTAGTCTGCAAAGTAGGACGCTCGCTCATGGTAAAAGTAACGTCTCGCTTTCCCTGGGTTCCCGGAGCGCTGTCACCTCTCCGGCCTCTCATCGCTTCAGCCGATACGTGAGAATCAATGTCGGGCGTCGGGGGATGCTCACGTGCTCATGGGTGGCGAAGCGATATTCCACATTGCCCGCGGCAAACCCGCGTAACATGATACCATAATTCGGTGCATCATAGGTGAGCCACGCCTTGACAATGGGCGTGATATCCCATTTCACAAAATCGGTGGACGCGTCCACACCCACCTCACCCCCCGGACTGGGGAAGTAATCCACCCCGGCCTTTCCCCCCGGTTCTGCCCAGGGAGTCTCCGCCTTGGCCAACCGCCACGTTGCGGTCGCCTCGTCCCACGGACGCAGCACGCGAAACGCGCGGATAGTCATGGGGTTCGGGTTGCTCTGGAAGAGTTTGTTCAACCGCAACTGGGCGCTGACCAGCTCGGCATTTTGGGGCACCGTGCCCAAGTCAAAGTACAACAGCCCCACCATGATCTCCTTGGACCGCACGGTAAACCAGAATTTGTCCCCAAAAGCCACATCGGGCTGCCACTTACTGATATACGTATCCCGTGTGCCCTTGTATCCTTGCGTCCCCTCCTGGAGCTCCACCCGGATGAGACGGGCATGGGGGTCGGGGTAGCGTTCCCAGGAGAGGGGAAGGAAGAGCTGTTTGAAGGGCAAGGGCGTGGGTGTGGGCGTGGGCGTCGGGGTCGGGGTAGGCGTGCGGGTGGGCGTAGGTGTTGTGGTGGGTGTGGGTGTGGCGGTGGGCGTGGGTGTGGGCGTGGCAAAGGGCCCGGCAGGACAATCCACCTGGAGGGTGTACGGGCCCGCCGCGCCGTCGTACCCATCCACCACCACGTAGTAGAGCCCGGCCTGGAGGACGGGTGGCATCCCATCCTCCCCGGGGCGCAGGTACGTATCCCCCGCGGCCAAGCAGGAGTTGGGGGATAAGCTGGTCAGCAGAAAGAGGTCCAAATCCACGTCCAGGTCATCGGGGAGCAGGGTGATGGTGACCGGTTGGTCCGCGGTCAAGTGGAGGCTGTACAGCCGCTCCGGGCCGGTCTCCTCCCAGAAAGGACGACAGGGCTGATACCGGTCGACGCGCGCGGGCGCGCCCTCCGTGGTGTGGTGCACCTGCGCGCCACAGCTCAGGGGCCAGGGGATGACGCCGGCAAAGGGCGGTGTGGACGTCCGGGTGGGCGTAGGCGTCTCCGGATCGCCGGCCTGTACTCCTGCCGCGCGCAAAGGGAGGGTAAACCCCAGCGGGAGGAGCACCCCCACGGTCAAGGCCAGGAGGAACCACACCGGCAGCCGATATCCCTTCCCCGTGTCCATCTTCCTACTCCCTCACAACTGCTTGCGAGGGGGCCGGGGCTGTTGGACCCCGGCCCCATTCACCTTCTACCGGAACACCGCGGGGATGTACTGGTACACGGCCCGGTAATCCCCGAAGTTCCACTCCACCACCTCGCCCGCGCTCAGGACTTTGGCTTGGGTGTTGGGGGTGGTGTCCTCATAGCCGGGCGGGTTCACCTCGCGGAGGATGTAGTAGCCGGGCTGGAGCCCGGTGAACTCGAAAGTCCCCGTCGCGTCGGTGACCTTCTGGCCTACGAGTTGACTGCCCGCGTAGATGAGCATGAGCTTGGCCCCGGCCACGCCCGGCTCCCCGGGGTCCAGACGACCGTTCTGGTTGAAGTCGTTGAACACCTTGCCCCGCACCGTGGCCGTGGAGGGCGTGGGTGTGGGCGTGGGCGTCGGTGGAGGCGGCGTGGGCGTGGGCGTGGGCGTGGGCCCCGGCGTGGGCGTGGGACGGGTGTAGGCCGGCCCCTTGGACACGTGTACCAGGTGGAACCAGTTGTCCTGGTTGTCGGTACGCCCGGCCGTCGCGTCCAGGTAGAAGTCCGACTGGCCCAAAAGCCCGTTGGCGAAGCGGCCGTCCGTGATGACGAAGGTGTGGGTCTTCCACTCCCCACCTCCCAGCCCGGCCGGACCGGGGTCATCGTTCTGCACCACGATCTCCTTGGGCCCGCTGTGGGAATCGTACACCAGGGACCACTTATCCCCCGCGTCGTTCAGGTAGGTGACGGTGATGGTGATGACCGTACCTTCCGGCACGTCGTGCAGGTAGCGGTCGTCGATCTTGAAGTACATACGGTTGTTACCGCTGGCAATGTCCGTGCGCCGCGTGGTCCACGATTCCTTGGTGCGCGGGAGTTTGGAGTTGTAAGGATGCGGGTTGTAATCGGGCCAACTCAGGTACGGGTTGCCCATGGACTCCACAGAGACGTAGGGCACACTGTCGAACCCTTTGGCCTGCTCATCCCACACCATCACATATGGGAATCCCGTTTCGGCCACGCTGCGCCCCCCGGGCACGTTGCGGTCGTGGTAGAGCCAGTAGGTGTAATCCCCGTACTCGGGATACCCGTAGCCGGTGCGCTGCTTGTCCACCGGCGGACCGCTGCGCATACACGTGAACCAGGGAGATCGGTGGTCGCGCAGGGCCACAAACACGCCGGGGGGTTCCAGCTCCTGGCCCGCGCCCACCTGACGTCCCAGGTATGGCTTCCACCGGCGCACCAGGTCGATCACGTCGGAGCGGGGGTTGTCCCACTGGGGAGCATACGTGTCCCGGTCCAGGTGGACCAGCAAGTCGTAGTTCAGGCGCCAGTAATCCGTGTGCTTGCTCAGCGCGCTGAGGAAGGACCAGTAAACCTGCACATCCCCCTCACAGCCGATCCAATTCCAATACCCCTCCACCGCGACGGGGAATTGATACCCCGGCTGTCCCAGGCTGTCGTTCGGGCCATGGGGCGGGAAGAGGTCGAAGAAGAGCTTGCCCGTGCCGTAGGCCCAGAACCACTGGGGATACATCATGTTGAAGGAGAGCCCAACAGGCGGGGTGAGGCTGTTCGCGTGGTCCAGGATGGGCTTCTTGTCATCCCCGTTCCAAATGGAATCCGCCTGCTGGACCAGCACCACCTTGTGGGGGAACGCGTTCCGGTAGACTTCCTCCAACTCCTGGACAAAATCCACCCACACTTCCAGGGGACGGGTACACGCGGGAGACCAGGTCTCACAAAACACGTTCTTCGTGTTCAGATCCCGCTGCATCTCCTGGATGAGCAAGTCCTTCAACTCCCGAGACCAGTAGTCCACCGCGTAGTTCTCGCCGTACATGCCGATGCCCATGGCAATGAACTCGATGGTGGGGTCATCCCCGTAGCGCTCGCCCAGCGCCTGCAGGAACGCGGCATACCGCTCCCGGTACGCCTGGCTCCAATAGCGGGGAAAGACCCAATGGCCGTTCACACAGCCCTGGTGTTCCGGGTTGGAAGCACATCGCCATTCCCCCGCGTCCACCACCGGTGGGAGCCCATCATCCAGGCCGTCCTTGTACGTGCTCTGGTAATAGGGGTTTTCCGGATCCCAAAGGTAGCGGGGCATCGCGTTCTCCACCCCGCCGTTGTACCAGCCGTTGTAGGTGGTGAACATAAGGCTGATGAGTTTGCCCCGTCCCTTGGCCCAGGCCACCACCTTGTCCAGGTCCTGCCAATTGTATTGGCCGGGCACCTGGTCCTCGATGTACGCCCAGTTGACGACCACCAGGTCGCCCTCGGCCGCGTACGGGTCGTTATCCCGGCGGTCAAAGGCCTCGGGATAGGCCAGGTAATTCCCGGTGATGTAGATGCCGGGATAGCGGACTTCCGGGGTGATGGGCACCTGGGCCCGGTCCGGCTGTGGGTCATTCCCCTGGGCCCAGGCCCAAGAGACGCCCATCACGGTCAGGATAAGAGCGAACAGGCCTATCAAGAGAAAGCTTTTGTGCGCCCTGGATTTCATTCGAACACCTCGCTTTTATGGTATGTGATGTGCTGAACAGCCCAACGCGTCCGCTCGTCCACGGAAGGGGAACCGGCCCAAGGCCGGCCCCTTCCGCACGCCCCAACGGGCCCACCAGACCCGCTGAGGGGCATTCGTCCCTCCATCGGCCTTCCGTCACCGCACGAACAGGGGAGACCACACCCGGGCGGCAACGACCCGGTTCGGCCAATCCACCTGATAGCGGTGATCCCACTCCGCGGTGAGGGTCTGCTCGTACCCGGCCGCGGGAATGTAGTCCGGAATGTGATCCTGCACCAGGACATAGGTGCCGGGCAGGATGTGGTCGAAGCGATACGCGCCCGTCGCGTCGGTCGTGGTCATGCCCACCAGGGAACGCCCAGTCTCGGAGAGGGAGTACAGGGTGATGACGACACCGGAGAGTCCGGGTTCCCCCGCGTCCGACTGGTCGTTCTTGTTGGTGTCCTCGAACACCCGCCCCTCCACGGTTGCGGGCTGGGGCGTAGGCGTGGGAGTGGGCGTGGGCGTGACCGTAGGCGTGGGCGTAGGCAGTTGGTAGAGTCCCACGTTCCACACCAGGGTCTGCCCGGCCTGCAAGTTCCCCAAGGGATACCCGTTCCCGTGGTCCGGCGACGGGGGCAGCACGAAGTCATACCCGGCCGGTGGGATCACTTGGAGCACGTAGCTCCCCGGGTCCACGCTGGGGAACGCGTACTTGCCCTGGGTGTCCGTCACATCCGTGTAGCGCACGGCCAGGGAGTCCATGTCCAACAACTTCACCTCCACCCCGGGCAGAGGGGGTTCCCCCTCCTCCATCAGGATGTCCTGGTTCAGGTCGTTCCACACGACACCCTCCACCCGGGCCGTGGTCGGCGTGGGCGTCGGGGAGGGCGTGGGCGTGGGTGTGACCGTAGGCGTCGGGGTGGGGGTGGGCGTGGGTTCCGGCGCAAAGGACGCTTTGTCGTAGGTCAGGGAGACCAGGTGGATCCACTCGTTGCCGTCGCTGTTGGAGTCGATGTAGAAGTCCATGCCCCCCCGGGATTCGGGCAGCCCGTTCTTCAGGTGGGCATCCTCCAGGAGGAAGACGGCCTGACGCAGGTGCTTGGTCCCCTCCTTCTGCACCACAGTGGACCCCACGGTGATGGTGATGGGCGTGCGCTGATCTTCTTCGTAGATGTGAGGGACCTCGTAGAGCGCGACCAGCTTGGCCGGCTTGTCCGTCCCGTCCAGCGCCTGATAGCGCAGGCTGAAGGTGTCCGTGTACATGTCGATGTAGGTGACTGTGACGGTGACCGTCGCGGTGCCGCCGTAGAGATAGCCGTCATCCACGTTGAAGAACATGTAGGGACTGCCGTTCTCGTAATCGGTGCGACGCACGTACCACGCTTCTTTGATGTCGGGAAGATCCGGGTTGTAGGGGTTCAGGTTCAAGCCCATGCGGTTGACGGGGATGCCGAATTGGTCCTCGTTGGCGTTGGTCTCGGGCACGGTGATGCCCGTGGGGATGTCCTCCTGGTAGAGCCAGAAGGAGTAGTTCCCCTGCTGGAACCCGATTTGCGCGGTGTTGGACTTCCAACACACGTTGAAAGGCTCCCGGTGCTCCCGCAGGGCCACCCACACGTCCGGCGTGTCCTCCCGGGTCACGCCCAGGTATTTGGCCATCCACTTGAGAAGGTGGACGTTATCCCACTTGACTTGCCATTCCGGGTACTCACAAAAGCCCCAAGGACAGGGGTAGTCGTACGGGTTGGGCAGGCTGTTGTTGGGGTTGAGCAACAGGTCCACCTTGGGGCGGAGGAAGTCGATGTGCTTGTCCAACGCGTTGATGACGGCCCAGTAGATGTGCCGTTTGCTCCACTCCTCCGAGGTACAGGCGAAGTTCTGCATGTAGGTCTCAAAGGCACTCGGCACGTCCGGGTGCCGCAGGATGGGCTCGTACATGCCCGTGCCATCCCCCATGATCGCGCCCGTCTGTTCCGGGTAGAGGCCGTTGATGGAGACACCCACGCCCAGGCTGGCCGCGTAGTCGGTGAAGCGCTTCCGCTCGCTGGGCGCGAGGTAATACGGCGCGGCCTGGAGGAGAAGGGGCACACACAGGTTGTTCGGCCCCTCGCAATCCTGGCCGGAGAAGGCCTGGACGTACAGTTCGGTGACGTGGTTCACGTAGGCAACCCAGTTGTCCGAGTTGAGCCCGTTGCTGCGCAGGAGGGACCGCAAGTCGCTGCGACTCCACATGTCCGCGGGAGCGGTCTCCCCATCGCGGCCGGTGCCAATGCCGATGAACGCGAGACAATCCCCCCGGTCCCGGTATTTTCGCCCCAGCTGAGCGATGAGTTTGGCGTACTCGGCCTGGAAGTAAGCCGTCCAGTACTTGGGAATCCCATCCCCCGGGCTGGTGCCCCCAAAGTCATAGGGGATGTACGCCTCGTCCGGGTTGCTGTGGGGGTAGCTGGAATCGTACATGTAGCGCGGAATGCGCAGGTGTTTGGTGCCCCCTATGGGGGAAGAGGTGTAAGGGACGATGTAGAAGGCCGCATACCGGTCCTTGGGCCGGATGCCCGGACGCTCACACTGCTCCCGCAACCAGGCGTCAATGGACCCAAAATACCAGATGTACCGGCCGGTGGACTTGTCCACATCCACCAGGGAGTCCCAGTTGAACGCGGCCACATGCCCCCGAATGGGGAAGGTGGTGCCCAGGTTCTCATTCCCCTCGGGCAGGAGCCCCCGGTACGGCCCTCCCCACACGTAGATGCCCGGCTTGGTCTCGAACTTGTAGACCGGAGCCAGGTAGTCGGGTGTGGGTTCCGGCGCTTGGGCCGGAGCGATGGCCGTTCCCCCTGTGTCCGCCAAAATCCACCACGCACTTATCCCTACAAGAAACAACACCAAGCCGATGACCACGATGCCCCATAAACGGTTCATGCAACAGCCTCCTTCAGCGAGTTTTCGTCTAGTTGTGGACTTTGGACAAACTCCGCAGCTCGAACGAGGAGGGAAAGGGGATGATGACCTCCCTCTTCTCCCCCACGCAAAACGTTTTCCTGCCCGGGCGCTACTGTGTTGTGTTCGCCGGCCGGGTCCGTTTGTCCAAAGTCCCATACAGCTCCATATACTGGTGCGCTACCCGGTCAATGGTGTAGCGCGAGCGCACAGACTTTTGCCCTTGTTCCCCCAACATGCGGGCCACATGGGGCTGTTTGAGCAGTTGGACCACCGCGTGGGCCAACGCGGCGGGGTCCTCCGTGGGCACGAGCAGTCCGTTTTCCCCCGGTTGGATGACGTCCACAGTGCCCGAGACGGCCGTTGCCACCACAGGACGGGCCGCGGCCAGGGCTTCTAGCAGGGCCAGGGATAACCCCTCGAACCGGGAGGGGAGCACGAACACATCCAACGCGGCGAGCACGGCCGGGATGTCCCGCCGTGTCCCCGCGAAGATGACCCGGTCCCGCACTCCCAAGGTCTCGGCCAGACGTTCCAAAGGCTCCCGCAGCGCCCCCTGCCCCACGATCACGCACCGCACATCCGGCACATCCTGCCGGATAAGGGCCACAGCTCGGATGAGCACATCCAGTCCTTTTTGCGGCTCCAGCCGGGCCACCGTGCCGATGAGGGGCCCCTGTCCATCCCGCGCGGCCCAGGCCCGCCGCAAGGCCCGCACGTCCTCCTCCGGCACAGGGGGCGGAATTTCGATGGCGTTGGGGATCACCCGGATTTTGGACCGGGGAACCCATTCTACCTTTTGAAGGTACTCCGCAGCCACCGATGAGACGGCCACAAACTGTTGGGTGATGGGCACTAACGCCCGGTTCGTCCAGATCTGCCACCGGGGCAGACGCCGTGTTGGGTCGTCGTACGCGTTCTGTTGAGTTACGATGCGGGCCGGAACTTTGGACCACAGGGCGGCCAGCCGCCCGTAAAAGCCGTCCACGAACAGGTGGGTGTGAACGATGCGGATCTGCTCTTCCCGCATCAGCCGGACCAACCGCTGCCATGCCCGCACATCCCGGTGGCCCCGGGCGTGCAATCCCACCACCGGAATGCCCGCCCGCTGTAAGTCATCGGCAAAGGGGCCGGGAGCACTGACCCACGCGACCAAGGGGCGGAAACGGGTTGTGTCCAAATGGGTCACCAAGCCCACGAGAAATCGTTCCGCACCGCCAAGCCCTAACGTGTCTACCACATGCAAAACCGGTATCGGCTCACTCATCTATTCCATCCGCCCGTGGGAAATGCTCCGCTTATGGACCGTCGATGGTTTGTCGCTGGACTTGGGGCAAAGGCCCCCGACCGGTTTACACAACCGGCGTCTTGGCGAAATTCCAACATTCTCACCCCGTGCTTTGTTACGCATGCCCGGCTATCCGATATCCACTCTATCCGCCATCGCTGATCGATGGACAAAACTCGGTTGTACCTCGGCGGCGGACGGGTCCGCACCTCGGCGGGACTCCGATGTTCTCGCCCCGTGCATGGTAAGAGTTTTGTGAGGTGGGCCACCACACAAAACGGTTCTCTGCTGGAAAGAGGAATCAAAGCAACA
>JAADDB010000219.1 GCA_013154135.1 Chloroflexota bacterium | reverse complement strand
GGTGGCTTTTGGGGCTAGCTCTCATCCCCACCTTGGGCGGTGGTCTGGCGTACAGTATCGGTGTCCAGTGGATTCCGGTGAGTGTGGCCAGCATTGTGGCCACGCTGGAACCGGTGGCCGCGACGTTTTTCGGCTATGTGTTCCTGAAGGAGCGACTTCACCCCACCCAGTGGGTTGGGGGGCTGTTCATTCTGACCGCGGTGTGGTTGTTGCGCCCGCGCGGTGGGGATGTTGACGCGTCCACCGCCGGTTAGGTGGATGGGTCGGGGATGCTCTTGTGTGAGTTCGGCCATGTGGGCAGTTGGAAGGGAGGACGTCCGGCCTGGGCCGCGCCCCGTTGGCGGACTTTCAGGGCCCAGCGGAGTGCTTCCCGGTCTTGCCAGGGATATTCCTCATGGCCAAAGCACATGCTCCTCTCGTGCCCTTTGCCGAAGACCGCGACCACATCACCCGGTTGGGCCAACATGACGGCCCGGAGGATGGCTTCTTGCCGGTCCGGGACACGCCAGAAGGTGGTTCCCTCTACTCCACCTCCGTCCCGAGCGCCCCGCGCCATCTCCGCAAGGATGTGCTCCAGGGATTCGGTGCGGGGATCTTCTGCGGTGAGCAGGACCACATCGGCCAAGCGCGCGCCCACTTCCCCCATGAGATAGCGCTTGTCCACATCGCGCAGTCCCGCGCTCCCAAAGACCGCGATGAGCCGCCCCGAGGTGAGAGCACGAAGGGTGATGAGCGCGTGTTTCAACGCGTTGGGGGAATGGGCGAAATCCACCACGGCCCAGAAATCCTGGCCTTCGTCAATGAACTCCAACCGGCCGGGAATGCGCTCGACCTCCCGGATGCCCGCCTGAATGGCCGGCAAGGGCAGATCCCACCCGATGCCCAGGCCCACCGCGGCCAGGATGTTGTAGACGTTGAACGTCCCCAGGAGGGAGGAGTGGAGGGTGAGGTTTCCGCGCGGGGTGTGGACTTCCAACACCGTGCCTTCGGCCCGGGATTCCACGTGTAAGGGGTAGATGTCCGCGTCGCGCGTGAGCCCGTAGGTCACTTCCCGCATGGGGAGGGGATGGAGATGGTGGAAGGAGCGGTCATCCCGGTTGAGAACCCCCACTTTGGGGAGGTCCCCTTTGGGAGGTGCTTGTTCGGTCAGGCGGAAAAGACGGGCCTTGGCTGCCATGTACTCTTCCCAGGTGCCGTGGTAATCCAGGTGCTCATGGGTCACGTTGGTGATGATGGCCGCGTCGAACGCCACCCCGTCCACCCGGTGTTGGGCCAGACCGTGGGAGGTGACTTCCAGCACGACCGCCTGGATGCCCCGTTGGACCATCATGGCCAAGTAGCGCTGGAGGTCCAGCGCGTCGGGGGTTGTCACGTGGAATCCCGTGTCCAGCTCCTCCCGGCCGATGCGCGCGCCGATGGTGGAGACCATGCCCGTGGTCCATCCGGCTCGGGCCAGGACGCGTTCCACCAGGTGGGCGGTGGTTGTCTTCCCATCCGTGCCGGTGATGCCCACTATGAGGAGTTTTTCGGAAGGATGGCCGTAGTACGCGGCAGCCAGGTGGGCCAGGGCTTGACGGCTGTTGGGCACTCGGATGTACGCAGCTTTTTCCAGCCAAGAGGGCGCTGGTTCCCGCTCCCCTACGATGAGGACGGCTCCCCGCTCGATAGCCTGGGGGATAAAGCGGTGCCCGTCCACGTTCACCCCTGGGATGGCCACGAAGCACGCGCCTTTGGTCACCTGTCGGGAGTCCACCACAATGCGGGAGATCTCCGCCGGTGGATTTCCGTATAGGGTGAATGTTTCCAACGCGGCAAGGGCTTCTTCCAGGAACATCATGCCTCCTGTGCCATGTGTCCCTCTCTCCAGGGACGGTTTCCCCTGTCTTTCCTCATCGCGGGAGGACGCTGAGGTGCGTCCAATCCGTTCCAAAGAGAATGCCGCAGAGGAGGAGGATGAACAGGAAGAGGAGGATGAGCCCGCATCCACAGCCGGTGCAGGAACAGCCCTTCCCAAAACCGAATTTTTCCTCTGTCCAGACGAAAAACGCGGAGAGCAAGGTCAACTTGAGGAGTCCGGATAGACAGCCGGGACGTTCTTCGTTCATGAGTGTACCTCCTGATCGGGTTTGGTGTATGTGTGCCACAGAATCCACGCGTACACGCTCATCATCAAGGTGACCGCGATGCCCAACCATTTGAGCACGGTTTCGATGCCGAACAGGTCGAAGAGCACACCGGTGAAGAGCATGGGCGGGAGCCCCAGCAGGTTGATGAGCATGTAGTGGGTGGAGAAGACCCGGCCCTGGACTTCGGGTGGGGTTTCCTCCTGAAGGGTGGTTTGGGAGACCACGTGGACGACGGAGAGTCCCACGCCCAGGACGAAGCTGATGGCTGTGGCCACGTAGATGGTGTATTCCCTCCACGGGAATCCGTATCCCACCCAGCCCAGCAGCGCGAAGGCCAGGGCGATGGCCATGAGCCCACCCACCAGGAGCACATCCCGCCGGACCAGGTGGCCGTACTGGCCCAGGAGATAGGTGGCCAGGAGCATGCCCACGCCCGCGGGCGCGAAGACAAAGGCCGCGTCCTCCGGCTGCATGTGCAGGACGCGCGCGGCGAACCCCGGCGCGACCATGGCCAGGATCATGAGGAACATGGCCACCAGCCCCATGTTCAGGATGCCCAACAGCACCACGCGCGTGCGCACGATGAATCCCCACGCTTCCTTGAGTTGATGCCAGAAGTGAACCCACCCCATGCGGCTCAGCTCATACAGGTCGTGCCATCGGATGTCTTGCTTGTCCCGGGGCAGGGGGAGGAGCAAGATCGCGGCCAGCGCGTACCAGAACGCGATGACGAGGAACGCGGTGGCAATGCCCACGACTTTGACCAGGATGGGGCCCAGGATGAGCAGGCCCAGCGCCTGGCTCAGCGCGGTGGTCAGGTTGAAGAGGGAGTTGGCCGAGAGCAGTTGTTCCTTGGGCAGGAGCAAGGGCAGGGTGGCCTGTTCCGCGGGCGCGAAGAACTGGCCAATGGTGGAGGCGATGAAGGTGATGAGGTAGATGAGAATGAGCAGGGCCCAGGTGGAGTGGAGGTGTTTCAGCAGGACCACGTAGAGGACAACGAGGATGGCCCTCAGGAGGTTGGAGATGATGAGAATGTACTTGCGGGGCAGGTGGTCCACCAGGATGCCGGCAATGGGGCTGAAGATGACGCCCGGTATGGTGAAGGAGAAGATCATGAGCCCCAGGTGGGTGCTGCTGCCCGTCAGGCGTTCGATGAGCACGATTTGGACGAAGTGAATCGCGTTGCGGCTCAGTTGGGAGAGGAGTTGCGCGGCCCACAGGTAGAGGAAGTGGCGATTTCGCACCACCTCTGTAAAGCCGCCATTGGTGGTTGAACGGGTCATGCGGGCTCGCTCCGGACATGGGGAGTGGCCCGCCGCACATACGCTTTGGCCCGGCGACGGAATTTGTCGCGCGGCAACAGGATGCGCCGTCCGCAGCCCAGGCAGCGGAGCCCAATATCCGCGCCCACGCGCACGACTTCCCACTCGGTGCTGCCGCACGCGTGGGGCTTGCGCAGTCTTACGATGTCGCCGATTTGTAGGTCAAACCACAAAGTAGACATGGTGGAAACAATTAACGAGTAACGAGTAACGAGTAAGTTGAGGGGGACGCGGCCCGCCTTAATCGTTAATCGTCAATCGTTACTCCTTACTCTCTCCTTCACTTGCTCGTCCGCGTGGTACGACGAGCGCACCAGCGGCCCGGATTCTACCCACGTGAAGCCGCGGGCCAGCCCTTCCTCCCGCAGGCGGTCGAATTCCTCGGGCGTGTAGTAGCGTTCGATGGGCAGGTGGTAGCGGCTGGGTTGCAGGTACTGGCCGATGGTCAGGATGTCACAGCCCACGCCCCGCAGGTCATCCATGAGCGAGAGGATTTCGTCCCAGCGCTCGCCCAGGCCCACCATGATGCCCGACTTGGTGACCACGTTCGGGTCCATTTCCTTGGCCCATTGGAGCACTTGTAAGGACCGCTCGTACTTGGCCTGGGGTCGGGCCCGCCGATACAGTCGGGGCACGGTTTCCAGGTTGTGGTTCAGGATGTCGGGATGTTCGTCCATGACGATCTTCAGCGCGTCCCGGTCCCCCTTGAAGTCGGGGATCAGCACCTCGACGGTGCAGTTGGGCAAACGCTGCCGGATCTCGCGGATGGTCATGGCGAAGATGGTCGCGCCGCCGTCGGGCAGGTCGTCCCGGGTGACGGAGGTGAGGACCGCGTGGCGCAGGCCCATCATCTCCACGGTCTCCGCGACCCGGCGGGGTTCATCCCAGTCCACCGGGTTGGGTTTGCCCGTGTGGATCTTGCAAAAACCGCAGGAGCGGGTACAGATGTCGCCCAGGAGGAGGAAGGTGGCCGTGCCCCGGCCCCAGCACTCGCCGATGTTGGGGCAGAGGGCCTCCTCGCACACGGTGTGCAGGTGGTGATTGCGCATGAGGCGCTTGAGGCGCACGTAGTTCTCCGTGGCCGGCGCCTTCACCCGCAACCAGGGCGGCCGTCGCCCCGGCGTAAGATGGGCGTCCCGCCAGTTGTGCCGCGGCGGGTTGGGATCCAGTTCGATGGGTAGCGATGTGGCAGTTGCACGCTTTGTCATCACTGACTCCTTAGAATTAGTGACTTACCAAATAACAGGAACAGGAATGTTCGCGGAATGGATCTGCCTATCTCGACTCACAACAGGCACTCCCCAATACAACGCTGTAGCAACAATGATACGGTCAGGCATATCGGGGATATCTTTCCACGGGATACGTTGCATATGTTGGACAACATGCCTGTCTAAAGGCAATTCTACAAACATACTCATTTTATCTGAAAGCAACGTCTCAATTTCCGATAGAATGCCCTCTTTCAGACGCCCTTTTTCTGTAAGGTAAACAACCTCCACCAAAGTGATTGTTGATATCCCTACCGTATCTCCACTTTTGAGGATGTCATCTAAAAATGCGCGCGCTTGATTAGAGAGGGAAGGGTGCCCCAATAAATACCAGATAAAGGCATGCGTATCTGCCACTGCTCTTAACATCAGATATCCTCTCGGGGGAACCGTTTCCAGATTTCCCGGCGGACGGCGGCGATGTCTTCCTCGGAGGGCCCCGGGCCAAAGTGTTTCAACGCTCCCCATAAGGATTCGCGCGCAGAACGACGCGTGTCCAGTTTCAATTCAAGGTCCCGTGCGATGACCTCGATAAGACGTACTTTTTCCTTTATCGGTAATTTGCGAATCTCATCCACAATCTCGTGAAATTCACGCATGCTTCCCCCCTTACCCTTGACCCTGCTGCTCGCGTGCTTGTTGTGCCCTTAGCTCAGCGGGATGAACTCTGCCTGGCGGTCGACGAATTGGGTCACATGTTTGAACCCAGCAGCCTGCACCAATTCTACCATATCTTCCAGCGCGTATCCCACATGGGCCAGTTCGTGGGCATCCGAGCCCAGGGTGACGATCTCCCCGCCCAGTTCTCGGTACCACCGGAGGATGGTGAGGGAGGGAGAAGGTTCGTTGACGGGCCGCCGCAGGGTGCTGGTGTTCACTTCCAGGCCGATGCCCACTTCCACGCACGCGTTGAGCACCTCACGGATGATCTCCTCGTGGTCGTGCGGGTCGAAGGGGCCACACACGTCGTACCCGTAGCGCTTGGCCACATCGAAATGGCCGACCACGTCAAAGCCCCCCACACGCACCATGACCAGGAGTTCCTCGAAGTACTTCTGGTAGGCGTCGTGTTTCCCGTGTCGCTCAAAGTATTCCCGGGCGAAGATGAACTCATCCCCCACCCAGTGCAAGGATCCGATGATGTAGTCGAAGGGGTACTCGTCCATCAAGATTTCCGTCTCATAGGGGAAACGGTGGGACTCGCCCATTTCCGCGCCCGCACGGATGAGGAGCCGGTCCCCATATTGTTCGCGCACCTGATTCAGGGCCTGGAAGTACGCGTCGGGCTTGAAGTGGAAGGAACAGGGATCGCCCGGGGTGTAATCCGCGTGTTCGGTGAAGCAGATCTCGGGGATGCCCAGCGCGAGCGCGCGCTCGCACACCTCCTCCATGCTCTGCTGCCCATCACAGGAAAAACGGGTATGGATATGATAGTCGTGGGGTACAACAACGCCTCGCTCCATTGCCCCTCCTTAC
>JAADDB010000313.1 GCA_013154135.1 Chloroflexota bacterium | reverse complement strand
CACGGCCACACCGACCGCGACGCCCACATCCACCCCTACCCCCACTCCGACCGCCACTCCCACCCCCACGTCCACCCCCACGCCTACCCCTCAACCCCTTACTCGCCCATCGGACACGGGGGAGAACACCGCACACCCCAACGAACTGCGCATCCGCCTGACCGAGGAGGACGCGCTGGCCCTCCTTGCCCATCAAAGTCAAGTGCCTGTGGAATACGACAACGTGCGTCTGCACTTCCGGGAAGACGGCCGGATCGAGATCTGGGCGGACCACGTGTCCTACGGTTGGGTCCACCTGAACCACTTGCACCTGATCGGGCGGGTGGAAGTGATGAGCTGTCGGGCCCAGCTGGTTGTGGAGGAGATGGAACCCGGAGGGCTTTGGGCCCGGGTGGTCCCCACGCTGGTCAACCGAGCGCTGGAGGAGTACACCCGGGGATACTGCGTGGAGCAAGTGGAAATCCACGAAGGCGAGATGACCATCCTCCTTCGCCCGTGAGAACACACGGCTGGGGTCGTCCATCTTCCCGGGAGCGGTTGACGGGCCCGTCCGCCACCGAGAACCGACCGCGTTTTGTCCGTCCATCCGCCTTCTGTGTTACAATTCTAAATAGACCGTGCGCGGTAGTAGACGGCCGTGCCTCGGACGCGGTACACATGAGAACAGACACCCAGGTGAAGGGGACTCCCCACTTCCAGCGGACGCATTCATTACTCGTTATAGAAACCATGAGCGACGGCACACTCCCTATTCGCTACAAGACCATTGTCAAGGCCATGCACGAGCCGGACGCGATTGCGCTCGCGCTCTCCTTCCTGCGCGCGGGGCACGTCATCGTCGTCCCCACGGACACGGTCTACGGCGTGGCCGCGGATGCCTTCATCCCGGAAGCTGTGGAACGCCTGTACATCATCAAGGAACGCGCCCGCTCCCAACCCATCCCCCTGCTCCTGGCCGATCTGGAAGATGTGTGGAAGGTTATCCGCTCGCTCCCCGCGCCGGCCCACCGGCTGGCCCGGACGTTCTGGCCCGGCCCCCTCACCCTCGTCCTTCCCGCGCGCGAGGAAGTGCCCCCCATTGTGCGCGCGAACGGGGATACCGTCGGCATCCGCATTCCAGACCACCCGCGACTCCGGTCGCTCATCCGACGGCTGGACCATCCCCTGGCCGCGACCAGCGCCAATATCAGCGGTCACCCCCCCGCGCGGGATGTCTCCCACGTGCTGGAACAGCTGAAAGGCCGCGTCCCCCTTGTCCTGGACGACGGTCCCACGCCCGGAGGATCTCCCTCCACGGTTGTGGACTGCACCGGACCGGAACCGGTCATCCTACGCCCCGGCCCTCTTTCCGAGGAAGATATTCGACGCGTGTGGCACGGGGAACACCCATCTCAAAATTGACGGAGGTTATTTCACACCATGACACGACCTTTTCGACAGATGCCCCCTCACGGAGGCGTGCTTATCGACCGAATGCTAAGAGGAGAGCTGCGGGACGCCGCGCTGGAACGGGCCCGCACCCTGCCCAAAATCTACCTGGACCGTGTGCGCATCTCCGACTTGGAACTGATCGCGGTGGGCGCGTACAGCCCTCTCACCGGGTTCATGGACCGGGAGACCTACGAGACCGTGGTCGAGGACATGCGCCTGCCCAACGGTCTGGCCTGGACCATCCCCATTGTCCTGCCCGTGGACCGGGAAACGGCCGACGCGCTCCCCATCGGCCGGGAGGTCGCGCTGGTGGAACGCACCGCGTCGGGCGAGGACAACATCATGGGCATCCTGGACCTGGCCGAGAAGTTCACCTACGACAAGGAACGGGAGGCCCAGCTGGTCTATCGCACCACCGAGGACAAGCACCCCGGCGTGGCCCGGCTCTACCGCCAGGGCGACGTGTACCTGGCCGGGGACATCTGGCTCCTCAACCGACCGAGCAAGATCGAGTTCCCCGAGTTCCGCCACGACCCCGCGCAGACGCGACGCATGTTCGCGGAGCGGGGTTGGCGCCGGGTGGTCGCGTTCCAGACGCGCAATCCCATCCACCGCGCGCACGAGTACATCCAGAAGGTCGCGCTGGAGATCGTGGATGGGCTCCTGCTCCACCCCCTGGTGGGGGAGACGAAGAAGGACGACATCCCCGCGGAGGTGCGCATGCGCAGTTACCAGGCCATCCTGCGGGACTACTACCCGCCCGACCGGGTTATCCTGGGCGTGTTCCCCGCGGCCATGCGCTACGCGGGCCCGCGAGAAGCCGTGTTCCACGCCATCTGCCGCCAGAACTACGGCTGCACCCACTTCATCGTCGGGCGGGACCACGCGGGGGTGGGCAATTATTACGGCACGTATGACGCGCACTACATCTTCGACGAGTTCCTGCCCCACGAACTCGCGATCACGCCCCTCTTCTTCGAGCACGCGTTCTACTGCACCAAGTGCAAGGCGGTCACCACCCGCAAGACTTGTCCGCACGATGAGAAGTACCACATCTACCTGAGCGGCACTCAGGTGCGGCGCATGTTGGAGCAGGGCATCCCCCTGCCCGAGGAGTTCACCCGCCCCGAGGTCAGCCGCATCCTCATGGAAGCGGTGCAACAGCGCAAGGCCGCGGAGGCCGCGGGAAAATAACGTCGCCCCCCGCGGGCAAACGTCCCGCGGCGGGGCCCACGACGGCTCCCACCACCGGGGGCCGTCGTGTCCTGGTCATCGGGCTGGACTGCGCGGACCCGCGCCTGGTGTTCGAGGCGTGGCGGGAGGAGTTGCCCGTGCTGGGGCAACTGATGCGCGAGGGCATGTACGGCCCCCTCCGGTCCTGCGAGCCCCCCATTACCGTGCCCGCGTGGTCGGTCATGCTCACGGGCAAGGACCCCGGCCAACTGGGCATTTACGGCTTCCGCAACCGCGCGGACCACTCCTACGAGCGCATGCAGATCGCCACGTCCCTCGCGGTCACCCACCCCCGGGTGTGGGATGTGCTGGGGGCGCGGGGGTTGCGATCGGTGGTGGTCGGCGTGCCCCAAACGTACCCGGTGCAGCCCATCAACGGTTGGCTCATCTCCTCCTTCCTCACCCCGCCCACCGCGCGGCAGTGGACGTATCCCGCGTCCCTGGCCCAGGAGGTGACCCAGGTGCTGGGCGGGGAACCCTACGAGTTCGATGTGATGGACTTCCGCACGGAGGACAAGGATCGCCTCCTCGCGGACATCTACCGCATGACCGAGAAGCGGTTTCGGGTGCTCCACCACCTGTTGGGCAAGCCGTGGGATTTCTTCATGTTCGTGGAGATCGGGGTGGACCGAATCCACCACGGGCTGTGGAAGTACATGGACCCGCGGCATCCCAAGCACGTGCCCGGCAACCCGTACCAGGACGCGATCCGCGAGTATTACCGCTATCTGGATGAGGAGATCGGCCGGCTGCTGGACCGGCTGGACGGGCAGACGCGGGTGTTGGTGGTGAGTGACCACGGCGCGCAGCCCATGATGGGCGGCTTCGCGATCAACGAGTGGCTCATCCGGGAGGGGTACCTGGTGCTCAAGGAGTACCCCGACCGGCCCACGCCCTTCATCAAGGCGGAGGTGGATTGGTCCCGCACGGTCGCCTGGGGGTCGGGCGGGTACTACGCGCGGGTGCACCTGAACGTGCAGGGGCGGGAACCCCAGGGCATTGTGCCGCCCGACGCGTACCATCGGGTGCGGGAGGAGTTGCGGGCCAAGTTGGAGGCCACGGTGGACCACCGGGGGCGCCCCCTGGGCACGGTGGTGCGCACACCCGAGGAGATTTACCGGGAGGTGCGGAACATCCCGCCGGACTTGCTGGTGTACCTGGGGAACCTGGCCTGGCGGTCCGTGGGCAGCGTGGGTCTGGGCCGGGTGCACACCTTTGAGAACGACACCGGGCCCGACGACGCGAACCACGATTGGGATGGCATCTTCATCGCCTGGGACCCGCAGGAACGCTGGGGCGGGCAGAAGGTGGAGGGGTTGAACATCCAGGACATCGCGGGGATGATCCTGGAGTGGATGGGGGCGTTGTGACGGTCCACGCCCCGAGGGAGAACCCCATCCGCATTTGGGCACTCGGGCAAGGAGAGACGCCCTCCTCACTCTATCCTGTTTTGTGTGGTGGGCGCCCCCTCATCACACAAAACTCTCGCTGGCACGGGGCGAGGGCATGGACGTTCTACCCGGGTACGGACCCGTTCGCGGCCGAGATCCTACGGGGTTTTCCGGCCGACAGCCGAGCCGTCCTTTGATCCCCCGCTGTTTTGGGGTATAATGGAGCAGGGACAATGACGCCCACCGCTCACAGGGATGTGAGGGTGGGCGCTTTCATTTATTGGACCAGAAGGAGGAGAAACCATGGCTCCATTGAAACGCATTGGGATTCTCACCGGCGGTGGGGATGTGCCCGGTTTGAACGCCGCGATTAAGGCCGTCGTGCGCCGCGCGGCCGTGCACGATATCGAGGTCTTAGGACTCCGTCGGGGTTGGCTGGGGCCGATGAGCATCAACCCGGATGATCCGGCCACCCTGGAGAAGTGGACGCTCGATTTGCCCTTGGGCCGCGTGCGACGCATTGACCGGTATGGGGGAACCATCCTCCACAGTTCGCGGACGAATCCCGCGAACATGCGGCCGGACAAAATCCCCCCCTTCGCGCGGGAGGACTGTGTGCCCACGGAACGGGGCACTTGGGATTGCACTAAGTACGTGTTGAAAGTCCTGGAACGGTTGAATTTGGACGCGCTCATCGCGATCGGGGGGGATGATACGCTTGGCTACGCGGCCCGACTGCACCGGGAAGGCTTCCAGATCATGGCCATCCCCAAGACCATGGACAACGACGTGAACGGGACGGAGTACTGCATTGGCTTTTCCACGGCCGTAACCCGGGCCGTGACGAATGTGACCAATTTCCGCACCACCGTGGGCTCTCACGAGCGGGTGGGGGTCATGGAAGTCTTCGGCCGCAACGCGGGCTACACCGCGCTCTTCACCGGCCTCCTGGCCGACGCCCACCGCGTGGCCATCCCCGAAGTCCCCTTTGACATGGACAAACTCATCGACTACCTCCTGGAAGACCGGGAGGCCAATCCCTCCCACTATTCCATCCTGGTCATCAGCGAAGGGGCCTACCCCAAGGGGGGCACGGTGATGGAGAGTGGGGAGGCAGACGCGTACGGCCACCGGAAACTGGGAGGTATTGGGTACGTGGTGGCCCAGGAGATCAAGAAGCGGGGTGTGAACATCATGTACCAGCAGTTGGGGTATATCATGCGTGGTGGGCCGCCGGACCTCCTGGACCGCATGGTGGCTATGAATTTCGGCCTTTTGGCCATGGACAGCCTCCTCGCGGGGCAAAGCGGCCGCATGGTCGGCATCCAGCAGGGCCAATACACCACCGTGCCCTTGGAAGTGGTGGCCCAGGGGGCCCGGAGTGTGGATGTGGATCGCTTCTACGACGCGGAACAGTACAAGCCGTACGTGCGGGACGTGGAAGGACTCCCCATGTTCTTGTATTAGAGGTTCAGGCGTGTGGCGGGCGGGCTTCCCTACCTGCCACACGCCAACGAATTTTCCTCCGCGAGGTGTCTCACGGGACTTTGGACAAACGACGTTGGTCGGCGAACGAGATTCAGCAGCACCTCGGCAGCGGACGGGGCCGTACCTCGGCAGGACACCGACGTCCTCACCCCGTGCCGGAAAATTGTTTTGGTGGGTGCTGAGGCGTGGAAACGGGAAAGACGGAATCCTTTTCAGCTTTCCCAAGCTGCCACATTTTGTCCAAAGTCCAATATGTAAACCCGTCTTCCCCTACGGCTCCTCGGCCGGGGGTTCAATGCCCAAAAGCTTCTCCATGACCAGAAGTCGAGGGCGGGCTTCGCCCACCGGCACACGGTACGACTCCCCGGTCAGGTGGTAATCCCGGCGGAGGAAGAAACGCTGGGCCCGACGCAGGTGAGCAGGCACGGCCGTACGCACCCGTTCCAAGGGCGTCTGCACGTCCAACCACGTCTCCCAGATGTCCAGCGCCCAGGTGCCGATGCCCCGGCCGCGCCACTCCGGAAGGAGCAGAATCAAGCCCAAATACGCCGCGGCCGCGTCGGGATACCGGAGCCGGAAATCCAACACCCCGACCGGTGTCTCCTCCCACTGGATGGCCATCAGATGTCGGTTGCCCAAATGAGCAGCCTCCAGCAACATGCGCTCTGCC
>JAADDB010000100.1 GCA_013154135.1 Chloroflexota bacterium | reverse complement strand
ATGACCTGAGCAAGGTGAACGTCGCGTTTTTCACCGTCAACGGCTACATCAGCGTGATCACCTTTCTGGCCACCTTTGCCGGACTGTTTTTGAAGTGATGGTGCTGATCGCTACCCGTATTGCAACCGGCATGAAAACAAAGACGCAGATACGCAGACAACTGACCATCTTCTTACCCCTTCTGTCCCTCGTCCTGGGCGCGTTTCTGGCCCTCCATCCGACCCTGGCCGAAACACCCCGGCCGGAAGGGCTTCCCACCCCCTGGCACGCGCGTCTGCCTTCCGCCCCCTATCCCGGCATCTGGTACTTCACCGACCTGGACGTCCATGCACCCAACTACCCCCACGTTGTGGGTTCCCACCGGACATGGGCCTGGGAGACGTTGGAGCCCGCACCCGGCGTGTACCGCTGGGATCTGCTGGAACGGTGGATCAACGCGGCCGTCGCAGGGGGGCGTCCCGTCGCGTTGGGGGTCAACACGTACGACGGCATCTACGACGGGGGGGACCTGACGCCCCGGTGGGTGTATGAGATGTACCCCGCCGCGGAACTCGTCTGCCCCGACGGTTGGACCATCCCCCGGTATTGGGATGAGAACTGGCAGCGCGCGTGGGAGAACTTCATCGCGGCCTTTGCCGCCCGGTACGACGGCGACCCGCGCATTGCTTGGGTGGAGATCAGCACCGGCGTGTACGGAGAAACCCGCCCCGTCTCCTCCGAATGGCACAGGAAGAACTGCCTCATCCCCGCGGGGCTCACATCCTCCCTCTGGGTGGAGACGGTGAACGCCATCACCGACATCTACGTGCGCCACTTCCATCGCACCACCCTGTTCCTGCAGATGGCGCCGGCTTTTGAGCACTGGTGGGAACGCCGTGAGTTCACCCGGCACGCGGCTGCCCTGGGCGTGGGACTCAAACACAATGGACTCCAAGCCGAGACCGGAACCGCGGTCTTCGGCCCCTGTCCGACGGCCGGCAGCCAGTGTGAATCCGGGGTCGTGGAGCTCATGCGTGAGTGGGGGGATCGGGTGCCCATTGCCTGGGAAGGGGACCCTCGTTACCTTCGCCCGCGCCCCCAGGGCGCTCCCGCGGACGACTGGATCCCCGCGAACCACCCCGATTGGGCCGTGTACTGGCAGATCCTCAACGCGCTGGACAAGCACTCCGACTACATCCTCTACAACCGCTGGCTGGCCGAGCACCCGGCCAATCAACCCCTCTTCCAGTGGGCCGACCGCTACCTGGGGCGGACGGTCTACGATGCTCCCTCCGCGTGGGTGGCCCTGCGGGACACCGTCCTTTCCCCCTATCAACACCCCCAGCGCGGGAACTTCACCTTTTTCCTGGAACAAAGGGATGATGTCCCGGGCGGACGTTCTGTGCCCGTGTGGGATGTGGGTCCCAAACCTCAGGGGTATTATGCCCGGCGGACGGATGAGAGCACGGGCAACCGCTATTTTTACTTCGACGTGGATGACCGGTTCCTCTACGACGGCAACGCGCGGGACGTGCGTGTCCGGGTGACCTATCTGGATTGGGGGCACGACACGTGGGCGCTGGAATACGACGGCGTGGACGGGCCCTTCACCCTGGCCGGGGTGGTGCAGAAGACCCATTCCGGCGAGTGGCGTACCGAGGAGTTCTTCCTGCCCGATGCCCGTTTTGCCAACCGGCAACCCGGTCACACGGATTTCCGACTGGACAGCCGCAACGACGGGGATGAAATCGTCCACTTTGTGGAAGTCGTGCGCGCGCCCCTCACGCCTCCGACCCCCACGCCCACCCCGGTTCGGCCTCCGTATCACACGCCCACGCCCACCCCGGGTCCACCTGTCCACGAAATCCGCCTGCAGGAGGGCCGCGAGGGATACACAGGTGTGACCGACACGTACATCAGTCGCACGTACGCGACGGTGAACTACGGTGACCAACCCATCCTCTCCATCTGTCCGGCCTGTCCTCGGATGAGCCAGGAAACACGGCACATCCTCATCCGGTTTCCCCTGGATGGCGTCCTGCCCCCGCGGGCGGAAGTCAAGTACGCGTGGGTGGCCCTTTACGCGGCCCAGGGCGGAGGCGCTCTGTACGGGCGGGGGTATCGGCTCCTCCGGCCGTGGACCGAACAGGGGGCCACGTGGCTTCAGCCCATGCCCGGACAGGAGTGGGGGGAAGGTGGTGCTCTGCGGGCCGGTGTGGACCGGGAGGGAAATTGGCTGGACCAGGGGACGGTGCAGGATGTGGGCCGGTGGATCCGCATTGACGTGACCCAAGCGGTTCGCGCGTGGCTCCGGCGTCCGGATGAGAACTTCGGCCTTCTCATTGTGCCCTTCAACCTGGGCGGGGTGGAATACGGTTTGGCCAGCAGTGAGTACGGTGACCCGGGCAAGCGTCCCCAATTGCGCGTAGGCTACATCCTGCCCGATGAACCCACTCCTACACCATCGCCTACCTGGACTCCTGAACCCACACCCACGCCTACTCCCGATCCCACGCCATCTGTGGTATACTGGACGGTGGCGGGGCGGTTGTACGATGCAGAGAGGGATACGCCCATTGTTTCGGGGACCATCACGTTGACGTTGGGGACGGATCCATACCGGTGGGTTGTTCACAGTGATGCTGAGGGACGTTTTTCCCTGATTGCCCCTGCGCCGGACCAAGGCCGTCTTCACTATCAAGCGTCGGCTCGGGGGTACTATCCGGCCGAGGGGAGCCTTCCGGCCCGTCGTCCTCGCCAGTACATGGTCCCCATCCCCCTGCGTCCGCGTGTTCACCGGTATTATGTGCCGTACCAGGTCTACGGACGCTGATGGTAGCCGCTTGGTGGCGGGTGGGCCCGCGGGATGCGCGAACGGCCGGGCATCGCCACGGCCACCCAGCTGGACTTGGGCCCAAGCTCCTTAATCGTGAACCGGCCATTGTTACCCATCATTCTCCTCGTCTCCCATGAACGAACGACGTCGGCAGTTACGCAATCGACTACGGCGACTGGGGAAGCAGCCCCGGAACCGGGCATCCATCCCACGACCCGCGCCAACCGCTCCTCCATCCACTTTGGAGGAACACCTGGGCGGATGGGTCCGGCACACCGAGCGCGGCTCCTACTTCCTTGTGGAGCACTGCCTTCCCCTGGAACATCAGCATGGCCCCTACCCACTGGCCCGCATCCTCCAGGCGCCCCGTGATCCTTTGCGTGAACTCCTCACCCCCGCGCCCGAGGATCCCCCCGCGCCCACGCGTTTCCTCTTCCTGGACACGGAGACCACCGGTTTGGCTCGGGGCGCGGGGACCTACGTGTTCCTCGTCGGCGTCGGTCGGATAGACGGGGATCGGTTTTGCGTGCGCCAGTACTTCCTGCGGGATTTGGATGAGGAACCCGCGATGCTGGCGGATTTGGTTCAGCACTTGAACGCGCTGGCCGGGGTCGTCACCTTCAACGGCCGCACGTTTGACCTCCCCCTGCTGGCCACGCGCCTGGTCCTCAACCGCATCTCCTTCCCCCTGGACTCCTTGCCCCACCTGGACTTACTCCCCATCACCCGTCGTCTGTGGCGGGCCAGGTTGGGCCAGTGCTCCCTGAACCACGTGGAACGCCACCTCCTGGGCCACCGGCGGGACCAGAACGACATTCCCGGCTGGCTGGTGCCCATCCTCTACCGGGACTACCTGCGCACCCGGGATCCGGCCCTCCTGGAGGGCATTTTCTACCACAACCTCCACGACATCCTCAGCATGGTCAGCCTGGCCGATGTGATCCTGCGCGTGTGGCACGACCCCTGGGCCGAGCCCCTCATGCAGCCGGAGGATTTCATCTCCTGGGCGCGCTGGCTTCTCCGCAGCGCGCGGGTGGGAGAAGCCGAAGCCGCGCTGCGCCACGCCCTCCGGCACCTGTCCCCTGGCTCCGCGCGGGAGCAGGCTTTTGACATGTTGACCCGACTGCTCAAACGCCAACGCCGCTGGGCTGAAGCCCGACGCCTGTGGGAACAGTGGGTCGAAGAATCCCCCACCGGTTCCCTCACCCCTTACGAAGAGCTGGCCAAATACTACGAATGGGTGGAGCACGACCCCCAACAGGCCCTCGCCTGGGTCCGGCGGGCCTGGCACGTGTGGGAGCAGCTGGACCGGGGAGGGCAATTGCAGTGGGAAGGGGCCCTCCGGCATCGGGAACAGCGATTGCAAGGGAAGATCCAAAGGAGGTCGCCGTGAGACTCCTCCGTGGCCTGGCCCTTCTCACCTTGCTCCTTTTGGTGGCTTGCGGGGATTTCCTCTCGCCCGGAGAGCCCGCGACTTCCCCACCTCCCACCCGGCCGTCACAGCAGCCCCTGCGCCAAACCCCATCGCCCACCCACGTGCCCCAGACTGGTCAAAGGAGCGAATCCTTGCCCACGCGGCCATCGGCCCAACTGCACTTCCCCTGGATGGGCGCAGGCGTTTCCCTGGCCCCTTCGGCCCAGCCCCTTCCCACCGAAATGCCCACCGAGATGCCCTCTACCCCTTCGCCCACTCCCGGCCCTCGAGTCTTCCAACACCTCCCCCATTTGTGGGGTGGGGAGATCCCCTACCGGGAGGAGCCCCTCGCGGAGGAGGGGACATGGCCCCTGGCCGTCATCCTGGACGCGAGTGACCCGGCTACCCGGCCCTGGGGGCATTACCCGACTTATTGGCACGCCCTGCGGGAGGTTTTGCCGCCCCTCCTCCGCCAGCTTCCGCAGGACATGCGGGTTGCTCCCTTTCTCATGGGCAAAGGGGAGGGACGATGCGCGGATAACTGGGCCCAGCTGACGACTTTTGTTCCCCCGACAACGGATTGGTCTTCCCTCCTGCCCGAGGATCCCCCCGGAGGGCCTCTTCCCCTGGACGAGGTGCTCCTGCAGAGCGCGGCCGCGTTCCCGCCCGTGTCCCGCCGTTCCCTCCTCCTGCTGACCACGGGCGCGCACACGTGCGGTCAGGACCCGTGCGCGGTGGCCCGGATTCTGGAGCGGGCCGAGCGGGATGTCACAGTCCACGTCCTGGCCCTGAATGTGACGGATGGGGATGCCCGGACCCTCCGCTGTGTGGCGGAGACGACCGGCGGCACTTTCCAGCAGCTCCGCGAACCTCAAGAGCTCCCTGCCGCCTGGCAGAACGCGTTGCGTCACATCCGTGGAGGCCAGTTGCGCGTTGAAGTGGCCGGAGTCAAGGGCCGCCCCTTCTTCCCCGCGGTCACTGTGGGCCAGGGGGAGAAGCTCGTTGCCACTTTCGACGCCTGGACCGACGCGGATTTGGCTCCCGGGGACTACACGGTCAGTGTGGGCACGCCTCTCCCTGTGGTCTACGACCGGGTGCACATTGCCCTGGGCCACCGGACCCGGATCCACATCCCGCTGGGGGAGTTGCACATCGCACTGGCCGACGCGGGGGGGACGCCGGTGAAGGGGGAGATCACTGTGTGGGACGACACGCATGGGCCTTTCTTCACCCGGTTGGATCGCTCCGCGATTATCCCTTTGCCCACGGGTGTGTACAGTGTGAGCGTGCGTGTGCCCACGTGGAACGAGCCGTTGGCTTTTGCCCGCCATCTGTCCCTGGTGGTGGGAGAAGCAGTGTCCCGGACGGTGTACTTGCCGGTGGGGTCCCTTTCCCTGCGTCTCCGGCAGGGGGATGAGGAGGCGACCGCGTTCGTCACTCTGGCGCCCGAGGATCATCCGGACACGCCCAATGTGGCGGGGTGGGGAAGCGGACATATTTCCTTTGTCCTCCCCGCGCGGGCTTACCTGCTCACTCTGAGCCATTACGCGGAGTCGCCGGTGGTTTATCGCCTCTCTCCCGTGGCCGTCCAACCGGGGGAGCGGACGACGCTGACGGTGAATTTCGCCCAGGGGCGGTTGCGGGTTCTCCCCCGGGCCTCCGACGGGGAGGCGCTGCAGGGGACGGTCACTCTTTTCCCCGCAGGGATGTCCGGTTCTCCTGTGGCAGAGGGGGAGGTGGACGGGTGGCTTGCCGTCCCCGCGGGCACGTATGATGTGCGCGTGCGCTCGGCCGATGGGACGGTGTTGTGGGCGTGGGATGTGACGGTGAAGAGCGGGGAGGAGAAGGGGGTTCAGGTGGTTCGACCTCAGGCGCGGGTGTGGGTGAATGTGGTCAGTGATGTGCCCGCGGCTGTGCGGGGGTATGTGGAGCTCCGGGACGCGGAGAGCGGGGCCACGGTCGGCGAGGGATGGGCGCCCGGTCGTTGGGTGGTGCCCGCGGGCACGTACCGGGT
>JAADDB010000197.1 GCA_013154135.1 Chloroflexota bacterium | reverse complement strand
CCCAGATCCCCGATGTAATCCACCCCTTTCTCAAAGCGCCCCACAAAGCGGGGCGCGAGACTGACCCATGTGACCCCCAACCGGCGCAGTTCACTGGCCACAAAGAAGTGTTCCGCGACCGTGGTCGGGGTATCCGTTTCGTCCACGGACATTTCCAGCTCAAAGGGACTGTCCGTTCGCTCGCGCAGGTAGTAGTACATGCGGACCGTGTGGGCCACCGCGCGGCCGTACTTGGCCGCGGCTCGCCACAGGGTTTCCTCATCCAGGGTGAGAGTGAAGTCCCCCACGTCGAAGTTCCGGCCCAGGTAGAGGGCCTTCAACTTTTCCGGGGACGCGTCCAGCGTGTTCCACGGGAGCGCCTCGACAGCCGCGCGGACCTCTTCCGGGGAGGCGGTCGCCGCGGTGTTGTCCACATGGTCACTGGGGTCAACGGTGTAAAAGGTAAACCCCGCGACCACGCATTGGTCAATATGTGCAAACGTTTTCAAGTGGTCCGCGTCCGCGCCATATCCGTGGTGCCACCCCTCTTGCAGGACCCCCCACATGGCGTCATCCATGACCTGCTGCGGGGAACGGCCGGTGCGTTCCATCTCCCGGATGGACTGTTGGGCGAAGATGGGGGCCATGGTGTGTTTGCGCACGGCCCGCACATGTCCCGGCGTGGCCAATCCCAGGCGGTCGCCGCATCCCACGGATTTGTGCAAGCCCAAGGGGCGTGGGGTCAGGGATCGCACACGTGTGCGAAGGGCCGCCGCGTTGGCCGTATGGGTGGGTCCCAGGAAGAGATGCCACTGTTCCCCCCGCAAGGTCACTTCTCTCCAGGTGCCCTCCAAGCCGGCCACAGGGTGTGGGGCGAGGACACCCAACCACTTGCCCTCCTCCCGTCGACCCAGGAAATAGAGGACGCGGCGGTGGGCGACGAAGGAGCGGGGGTACAGGGAGAGGCCGGTCAGGGGGGCTAATAGGGCTTGCCAAGTCCGGGCCTCTTTCGGGGGCAGGGGGTAGATGTCCCCTGTATCGCGCGTGCGTTCCGTCCAGTTCATGGTTCACTCCTTGGGGGAGCTGTGGATTCCCGGATGATCAGTTCTGTGGGCAGGACCACATCCTGGACCTGTTCGCCTGCCAGGAGGGCGAGAAGCATGGCCATGGCCCGACGTCCCATCTCGTACCGGGGCTGATGGATGGTGGTCAGACGGGGGGTGACGAACGCGCTCATCTCAATGTCGTCGAATCCTATCACGCTGAGATCGTCGGGGACCCGGAGGCCATGATCCCGGGCCGCGTTGATGAGCCCGATGGCCATCCGGTCGTTGTAGCAGAAGACCGCTGTCGCGCCCGCTTCCAGGAGGTGGGGGAGGGCCTGTTGGCCATTTTCCAGGTCGGAAAAGCCCCGCGGGTGTATGACCAGGTTGGGATCGTAGGGGATGGCAGCCCGGTTGAGGGCTTGGCGGTATCCTTCTAGACGGTGCCGGTTGGAGGGCGGGCGAAAGTGACATCCCACGTACGCGATGCGGGTGTGTCCTAATTCCAGCAAGTGGCAGACAGCCTCCCGAGCTCCTCCCAAGTTGTCCGCGGAGACGGAGTAGACGTATTCGCCACCGGCTTGGTTGTTGATGAGGACGATGGGCACGCCCAGCTCTTGGAGGCGTTCGGTGTACAAGCTGCCCACACGGGAGGCCAACACAATCACGCCATCCACCCGCCGACGGTGGAAGGCTTCCACCACCGCGATCTCCCGTCCTGGGTCCGCGTGGGAGGAGCTGAGGAACACGCTGTACCCCTCCCGGGTGGCCAGGGCTTCCACCCCGTCCACGATGGCATCGACAAAGGGGTCCGCGATGGAGGTGACGACCAGGCCGATGGTGTAGGTGCGTTGGGTGACGAGGCTTTGGGCCAGGATGTTGGGGGTATAGCCCATCTCTTGGGCGAGCCGTCGGATATACGCCGCGGTTTCCGCGTTGACCAGGGGGCTGTTACGCAGGGCTCGGGAGACGGTGGAGTGGGATACCCCGGCAGCTCGGGCGATGTCCTTGATGGAGACCCGTTGTCCTTTTGGAAGTGTCTTTTCCACGGCCATGTTCCTTGTCCTTCGGGTGCTCCTGAGCGCGATGTGCATCCGGCGTTCTTTTTGCACACGTGTGCAACCAAGGAGAGTATAACACGGGGCTTCTTCGCGTGTCAAGCAGGGACCATGAAGATCCGCTAGCCCCACCCCGCGGCCCCGTCCATGCCTGGCGAAGTCCCCACTTCCTTGCCCGCTTTGACCATCCCTTTAATCGTCAGTCGTTACTCCCTTACTGTTTTGCAAAACTTCTCTCTTCGTTTGACGGATCGTCCCCCTTCCCCTACTCTTGGAGGTGCGGAGACGGACGTCGGCCACGGGCTGCCCCCGCGTCCTCGATGGCGTCACTCCCTCCAGGTCCTTATACGTCTCCGGCAATTCTTCCCTTGGGGAGGTGGGACATGCGTGCTTTGCTTTCCGTGAGCAATAAGGAAGGGTTGGTCCCCTTTGCCCGGCTCTTGCACGAGCTCGGCTACACGTTGGTGGCCAGCGGGGGAACGGCTCGCACCCTCCGTGATGCCGGCCTTCCCGTAATCCCCGTGGCCGACCTGACGGGGTTCCCCCAGATCTTGGACGGCCGGGTGAAAACGCTGCATCCCCACATTCACGGGGGGATCCTCGCCCGGCGAACCCCCGAGCACTTGCGGGAACTATCCCACTACGGGATCGAGCCCATCGATGTGGTGGTCGTCAATTTGTACCCTTTTGAGGAGACGGTGCGGCAGGACGGGGTGACTTTGGAAGAGGCTGTGGAGTACATCGACATCGGCGGGGTGGCCTTGCTGCGTGCTGCGGCAAAGAACTTCGCCCACGTGACGGTGATATGCGACCCCTCGGATTATGCCTGGGTCGGGGAGAAGTTGCGGGAAGGAACTCTTTCCCTTGACGACCGGCGAACACTGGCTGTGAAGGCCTTCCGACACACGGCCCTGTACGACGCGGCCATCAGCACGTATTTGTCCGAACCCCTTGAACCCTCTTTGGAGGACCGTGTACCCCTCTTCCTGGCGCGTGCGTTTCCCCTGCGCTATGGGGAGAACCCCCACCAGGAGGCCGGACTCTACCTCCCTTTGGGCGCGTCCCTGCCCTTTCAGCAGCTCCACGGCAAGGCCATGTCCTATAACAACTGGTTGGACTTGGACGCCGCGTGGAGGGCGGCCCAGGATTTCTCCGACCCCACCGTGGCCATCATCAAGCACAACACGCCTTGCGGTTTGGCCAGCGCCCCTTCCCTCGCGGAGGCATTTCAACAGGCCCTGGCTTCAGACCCCGTGTCCGCGTTCGGCTCGGTCATCGCGGTAAACCGGCCTCTCGATCTCCCCACCGCGGAGGCCATGCGCGACCTATTCATCGAAGTGATCGCGGCGCCCGCTTTCGAAGAGGAGGCCTTGGCGCTCTTGAAACGGAAGTCCAAACACTTGCGCCTTCTCCTGGCCCAATCCCCCGACGTGACGAGGCTCCAGTGGCGGAGCACCGTGGCCGGCTGGCTGGCCCAAACGCCGGACCGATTGCCCGAAGATCCCTCAGCCTGGCGGGTGGTCACCGAACGTCCACCTTCCGATGAGGAGTGGAATGGGTTGGTGTTTGCTTGGCAGGCGGTGAAACACGTGAAATCCAATGCCATTCTCCTGGCCCAGGGACGAGCGACGGTGGGCATCGGCGCCGGCCAGATGAGCCGGGTGGACGCGGTGCGCATGGCTGTGTGGAAGGCCGGGCAGCGGGCCCAGGGCGCGGTGTTGGCCTCCGACGCGTTCTTCCCCTTCCCCGACGGGGTGGAGGTGGCCGCGTCCGCAGGCGTGACGGCCATCGTCCAGCCGGGCGGTTCCAAGAGGGACGCGGACGTCATCGCCGCGGCCGACCGGTTAGGCATGGCCATGGTCTTTACAGGGGTCCGCCACTTCCGGCATTAATCCCTTCAGCCTCGCATCCATCCCTTGGGGAAAGCGCTTTCCAGGCGCGGGGGAGGCCCCGGCCGGTAAATGCCCATGCCCAACGGGAATCCCCGATAGGTGACGATGACAAACCCCCCGCGCGTGCACGAGGCCGTCTGTTCCGGCGCCAAGGTTACTGTGTGCCGGGCCAGGTATGCATCCCGCTGATGGGCGGTGAGGGGAATGGTGTGGCGTGTGGCCCAACGGCCGAACATGAGCGCTCCCGCTGTGGTGAGTTTGGGAGGACGGGCTTTTACGTGGAGGAAGGCGAGTCCTACCGCGTCGGGGGAGGGAGTGGTAGGCGGACGGTGGTCCTTGGGAACGAGGTACAGGGTCTTCGTGCTCCGGCGGATAAAGAGGTAGTTTGTGAAGCGATGGGGCGGAATGCCGTAGCGTTCCCGCAGGAAAGTAAGCCAAGGTCGGGGATCTACCACGTGTTGGGGCCAGACGTCTTGAATGGGCCGCGGCATGGGGGGCAGGCGACGCCATCCTTGAGGTTGTTTTTCCAACAGGGCAATGAAAAAGCCGCCTGTGTCCTGTTGGTGAGGCCAAATCCGTAGGGTGAGGGGCATGTCCGGGTGGAAGGTCACACCTGCCCATTCAGTAAGCCCCGGCGAGGCGGTGAGTCCGGGGATTTCTACAGGGAGTAGGCGCACACGACCTTCGAATTCGCGTAGTATTGCATCCACTACAACTTCGTTTTCCTCCGGTGCATATGTGCAAGTGGCGTAAAGGATGCGCCCTCCAGGACGTGCCAGGAGGATGGCTTTGCGAAGCATAGCTATTTGGAGGCGTTGGTGTTCCAGGGAGACGGTTAGTCCGCAGGTGCGGAGGACTTCCGGGTTTTTACGTGAGGTCCCTTCGCATGAGCAGGGCGCATCTACGAGGACGCGGTCGAAAGACCCCACCTGAGGGGGCAGGTTGCTCCCGTTGTAGATGAGCGTACTCACGTTGGCCACGCCTAGTCGTTCTATGACGTGTCGGAGGGCTCGCATGCGGGAAGGATCCACGTCATTGGCCACTACCGTGCCCCGGTTTTCCATGTCCAGGGCCATGTGTGCGGTTTTGTTGCCCGGAGCTGCTGCCATGTCCAGCACCCGTTCCCCGGGTTCGGGGGCGAGGACATAAGGTGGGAGAAGGGAGACTTCTTCCTGAATGTGGAAGAGCCCGACTTTGTAGGCCCACGTTCGTCCCGGTCGTGTGTTGGCAGGGGCGCGAAACGCGCGGGGATGCCACGGGAGGGGCGTCAGCGGAATCCCCTCTTCGGCCAGGATGTGTTGCAGTTCCTGGGGGGTGATCCGTTGGGGGTGCGCCCATACAGTGTGGGGGAGGGGTCGTGTCAGCGCGTCAACAAACGCATCCCAATCCTCCACGATGGGACGATAGCGGAAGAGGGGATGTAGGGGAGGAAGATGTCCCGCCTGGCTCATTTTGTTGATTTCTTTCCCGGAGCGAACTGTTTTGCGTGCGATGCGGGTGGGCACAAGTAGCCCATCGACCGTGGACCCCAGACCATGCCAGATTGTCTCAACATCGAGACAATGCCGATGGTATCGTCTGCGCTCCCTCCTGCCCCGTTCGCGGCTAAGGTGCGAACGCTGTTAGTCGGTCAATTAGTCCCCTCGTCGTACTTAGACGACGGTTTCGGGTAGTCGAATGGGTTCAATCATGTTTTGGAGGATGTGTTCTAGGGCCATAGTGTGGCTGCAGATGCCACGTTGGGCGAAAAAGCGGCATGTGCAGGACCAATTGCCGTGGTCATACGTCACCGTGTAGGTGTTGTGGTTTCCCTGGAAAGTGACTGAAAACGTGTCAAACTGAATGCGATCTCGTTCTTGGGCATATTGCTTGGCCTTTTGGATCTTGCTGATCATGGCTGAATCCATCATAGAGTGCCTCCTTTGCTGGAATTCCCGCCCTCTCTTGGCCGATTGCCTTTCACGCATCCGCTGGCCGGGTGCTACGGAGTACTTCTCCCACGTCCAGGCGAAGATGAGCGTCGCGGGCCGGCGTCAGGTATAAAAAAAGGCACACACGCGGACGCGTGGTGCCTTTATGGCCCAAATATGTTACTTTGTACAGGTAAGATACGTGGAGTCCCCAACAGTACCCTCCTTTCGTGCTTGTAGTATATGACCATCGGCCTTCTTTGTCAACTTGCAGCACCCCCGGCTGCAAGCCAAATTCCTCCTGAACAGGTTCGTCTAGCCGTAAGGGGCAACTGAGTTTTGTCGGCCGGTCAGCGTTGGCGGG
>JAADDB010000212.1 GCA_013154135.1 Chloroflexota bacterium | reverse complement strand
CGTCCTCCTCCTCGGGCAGCACCGTACGGGGGTCCAACAGCACCCGATCGTCGACTACCCGGGCCACAATAGGGGGATCCCCGGCCCGCAGTTGGGCAGCCAGCCGGGATGCCCGTCCAGAAGGCAGGGAAAGAGCCCAAGTGGGCAACGTCTCCCCCGGCAGGGCCCCTCCCCCCACCGCGGAGGTGCTCTGCACTACCTGGGCCGGGATGTCCCGTTCGGCCAGGTGATTCTGCCAGCGCAGGGCGCGCTGGTGGAGGGTGTCCAGCCCCGCGGTGATCATCCGCCACACGGGGATCTCCTCTAGCGCGGTACCCCGACGGTACGCGGCCAACGTGGCCTCCAGCGCGGCCAGGGTCATCTTATCCACCCGGAGGGCACGGGCCAGGGGATGCCGCCGGACGTGTTCGATGATCGCGCTCCGTCCCACGATAATCCCGGCCTGAGGGCCGCCCAGGAGTTTGTCCCCGCTGAAGGTCACCACATCCGCGCCCGCGGCCAGACTCTCCTGGACCGTGGGCTCATAGGCCAGGCCAAAAGGCCGAGGGTCGATGAACGTCCCGCTGCCCAAGTCGTCCACCAGGGGAAGACCCTTTGCGTGGGCCAGGGCCACCAGCTCGCGCAGAGGGGGTTGAGCGGTGAAGCCGATCTGCCGGAAGTTGGACTGGTGCACCCGGAGGATGAGGGCCGTGTTCTCCCCCACCGCGCGGGCGTAATCGGCCAAGTGGGTCCGATTCGTTGTGCCCACCTCCCGCAAAATCGCGCCGCTCTCCGCCAGGATATCGGGGATGCGAAAACTCCCCCCGATCTCCACCAACTGGCCTCGGGAGATGATGACCTCCCGCCCTGGGGCCAATGTGCGCAGGAGGAGGAACACCGCGCCCGCGTTGTTGTTCACGACCAGCGCATCTTCCACCTGCAAGATGTCCCGCAACAGCGCGACCGCGTGGACGTGTCTGGCCCCCCGGCGTCCTTGTTCCAGGTCGAATTCCAGGTTACTGTACCCCCGGGAGATGGCCATCACCTGGTCGCGGGCCGAAGCGCTCAGGGGGGCTCGCCCCAAGTTGGTGTGGATGATGACACCCGTGGCGTTGATGACGGGGATGAGGCTCGGGCGGACGGCTACGCGCAGACGCTGGACCACCACCTCCACCAGCGCGTCCAAGTCCGGGACCGGATGGCCCTGCCGCGCGTGGCGTCGCACCTCGGCCAACACCTCCCGCACCACGGAGACCACCTTCTCGTGTCCCACTGCCGAGCGAAAGGACGCGACCTCCGGCTCGCGAATCACCCGGTCCACACTGGGCACCTGCCGCAGCGCCTCCATCGGATTTCCCCCCTTGGGACGGATATGGTGTGAAGCCTCCCGTCAAACGGGCTTCGCCGCTCAATGACCTCCCGTCGTTCGTCGTTGGTCGGTGGTCGGTGGTCGTTCGTCGGTCGTCGTTCGTCGTTGGTCGTTCGTCGTTCGTCGAAAGAAACATCCCTCCGGTCCCACGCCGGTCGGGTCATCCACGGCAAAGCCCAACACGCTCGATGTGACCGTCCACCAGAAACCACTAATAAACATCTAATAATCCACTAACGACCATCTAACGTGCTTCGATTATATAGGAAAGCGGAGAATCTTCCAACCTGTTCGAAATATCGGCGAAGAAGTGGAACACACGTGAGGAAAGGAGGTGGGTACGATGGCTTCTCTGGTTCGCTGGGATCCGGTACGCGAGGTAGCGACGCTTCGCGACGTCATGGACCGACTGATGGCGGAGGCTTTTGCTCCGATTGTGGAACGGACTTCTCTGGAAAGCTTTGCCCTGATCCCCCGGGTGGACATGTACGAGACCGATGACGAGATCGTGGTCAAGGCGGTGATGCCCGGTGTGAAGCCCGAAGATCTGGACATCACCATCACGGGCAACGTGCTGAGCATCAAGGGGGAAGTGAAGGAAGAGAAGGAAGAGGAGGACGTCAACTACATCCGCAAGGAGCGCATCTACGGCACCTTCCGCCGGGATCTGACCCTGCCGGTGGAGGTCGACGTGGATAAGGCCAAGGCCGAATTCGAGAACGGAATCCTCATCCTCCACCTGCCCAAGGTGGAAGCTGCCAAGCCCAAGCGCTTGGAGATCAAGACGAAATAACCCCTCTGGCCCAACAGGGGAAGGGGAGTGTTCCCCTTCCCCTTCTCTTCGTCGAGGTGTTTAGCTGTGGTGTGGGGCCGGGCTTCGCCCGGCCCCACACCACAGCTAAACACGTGATGACACGACTCGCTGATGGAACACGCATCAAGAACACCTCAGGACTTGCCAGAGGGCTCACTCTGTCGATAGAATAAGCCAAGCAAGCCTCGAAAATCGGGAGGATAAGGAACCATGCCGATCTACGTGTATCGCTGCCGAGTGTGCGGAGAGGAATTCGAACGCATGCAATCCTTCTCGGACACCACCGTGCCCACCTGTCCCAACGGCCACACCGATGTGGTCCGGGTGCTCAAACCGCCTGCGATTCACTTCAAAGGATCGGGGTGGTACATCACCGACAGCAAACGGGGCAACGGCACAAACCCGGCCAGTCAACCGACAAAGGAGAAAGAGGAGAAAAGCACTACCTCTTCTACGAGTGAAGAGAAATAGGTATCAGGCGGCGGAACACCCGTCAATGCCCACGCCTGATACCTGTCCCTCCTGACTTCGGGTACCAGATACAGGGCGTGGCGCCCTATACCTGGTACCCGGTTTCCAAGTCCCCTTACATCTCCACCTGAGGCAGGTGTTGAAGGGCCTCCCGGATCAACTCCTCGGGGTATTCGTAATCCTCCAGTTGCCCGCTCAGATAAGCGTCGTACGCGGCCAGGTCGAAGTGACCATGTCCGGAGAGGTTGAAGACGATGACTTTCTTCTCCCCTCGCTTCTTGGCCAGCAGGGCCTGTTCCATGGCCACCCGCACCGCGTGGGCACTCTCAGGAGCTGGGACGATGCCCTCCGCGCGGGCGAAATGCACGGCCGCCTCGAACACCGCGTTCTGGTGCACAGCCTGGGCCTCGATAAGTCCCTTGTCGTACAGAGCGCACACCTGGGCCGCCATGCCGTGGTAGCGCAGTCCACCCGCGTGGATGGGAGGCGGCATGAAAGTGTGCCCCAGGGTGAACATCTTGATGAGGGGCGTCAGGCCGGCCGTGTCCCCGAAGTCGTACGCGTACAGCCCCTTGGTCAACGTGGGCGCCGCGGTCGGCTCCACCGCGATGATCCGGTAGTCCTTGCCGTGGAGGATCTTGTCCCGGACAAAGGGGAAGGTAAAGCCGGCAAAGTTGCTTCCACCCCCCACGCAGCCGATGAGGATGTCCGGCTCCTCGCCCGCTAATTCCATCTGCTTCTGGGCCTCCAGGCCGATCACCGTCTGATGCATGAGCACGTGGTTCAGTACCGAGCCCAGGGAATAGCGGGTGTCCGGGTGGGTGACCGCGTCCTCCACCGCTTCGGAGATGGCAATGCCCAAGCTGCCGGGGCTGTTCGGGTCCTGAGCCAGGACCTGACGCCCGGCTTCTGTGTCGGGGCTGGGACTGGGCACAACTTGGGCGCCGTACGTCTGCATGAGAATGCGCCGGTACGGCTTCTGGTGGTAGCTGACTTTCACCATGTAGACTTTCAGGTCGAGGCCAAAAACCTGGGCCGCGAAGGCCAAAGCACTTCCCCACTGACCTGCCCCCGTCTCCGTGGTCAACCGCCGTACCCCTTCCTGGGCGTTGTAAAAGGCTTGGGCCACCGCGGTGTTGGGCTTATGACTTCCGGAAGGGCTGACCCCCTCGTACTTGAAGTAGATGTGGGCGGGCGTGTCCAGAGCTTGCTCCCAACGCCGAGCGCGGATCAGCGGGGTCGGACGCCACATGCTGTACACCTCGCGCACGGGGTCGGGAATGTCGATCCAGCGCTCGGTGCTCACTTCCTGGAGAATGATCTCCATGGGGAAGATGGGGGCTAAATCCTCGGGCCCTATGGGTTTGCCCGTGGCCGGGTGCAAGGGCGGCGGAAGCTCAATGCCCGCGGCAGGTAGATCCGCGGCGATGTTGTACCACTGCTTGGGTAGATCCTGCTCCGAGAGTAAGAACTTGCGACTTTCCATGGCTTTTCCTCCTTGTGGGAAATTGTTCGTTGAGTACATGCCCGAACCCCAAAGGGGACACTTCCACCGGGCATGGAGATACCACGCGAACGGTCAGTGAATGGGGCAAAAGGGAAATAGATAGAGAATGGGTGAGAGGAACGTCACACGCGCGGCCGGGCAGGGCCCGGCCAGAACCAGGACCACCAGCGGAGATATTCGAGAGTGGATGTCACATTTACATCCATCATGCGAGCTGTGTTCCTGAACGTTGAGTATCTCCCCGGCGAGCGGGAAGTGTCCCACATTATATGGGGGATCGACCATTCGCGCAAATCGAGTTATAATGGACGAAGATAACGCGTAAGGGGGACTGGGCCCGTGTGTGGCCATTGCCGGCCGTTCAGTCGCCCCTACAGAGCTTGACGAACAAGGAGGTGTAATGCTGGAGGAAACCATCCCACAAGCCCGTTTTCCGGTGGATTTGCAAGTACACACCACCTGCTCCGACGGGTCCATGAGCCCGGAGGATGTGGTGGCCCTGGCCGCGCGGGTGGGCATCCGAGCCCTGGCCATCACCGACCACGATTCGGTGGAAGGGGTGGACCGCGCGCTGGACGCAGGACGCCGCTACGGGGTGGAAGTCATCCCCGCGGTGGAATTGAGCCTGTGCAATGAGCCGGAACGGGATTTCGTGGACCTGGATCTGTTGGGATATTGGATAGACCACCACCATCCCCTGTTCGAGGAAGCCCTGCGCAAAGTGGTGGAAGGACGCATTGAACAAAAACGGCTGCAAGTGCAACGTCTGCAGGAAATGGGTTACCAAATTACCTGGGAAGAAGTCCAAGCGCGCGCGAAAGGCGTACCGGGACGTCCCCACCTCGCGCAGGTGTTGATGGAGAAATATCCGGAGGAATTTCCCTCCATGGACGCTGCGTTTGCCACTGTGCTGCGCAACGATGGTCCTTTGTACATCCCGCGGCCCTTTGCCCTCCGCCTGGAGGATGCGGCCCAGTTGATCCGGGATGTGGGAGGGCTCCCCGTGTTGGCCCATCCGGGGCTGTACACGGAAGTCCGCGATGTGGAAGGACTGGTGGAGCGGGTCGCGGGGCTGGGCGTCCAGGGTCTGGAGGTGTGGTATCCCTACGACAAAACGCGCGTGTGCCGGGGCTGTGACAAAAGGCAGTTACACGCGTTCATCCGGCGCTTTGAACAGCTGGCCGACCGGTTGGGGTTGCTCAAGACAGGGGGAAGCGACTTCCACGGATTGCACAAGCCCATTGCTCTGGGGGAACAAGGACTCACCTGGCAACAATATGTCCGGCTCCGGGCAGAAGTGCTGGGCACGGGTAGTGGGGATAGGACACGGGTGAACGCGGACAAGGGGGCATGACGGGCCGGAAATCGCCACAAACGGCCCACAATGACCAACCCGCCCATCTAAGCCAATCTTGCCCTTCCCCCCCTTAATCGTCCATCGTTACTCCTCCCTTTTCCGCTCGAGGAGGCGCAAGGTGACAACCTGGGGGCACTGATCAACCCGTCTTTTTGCGCAATTTTTGCGTAATGGATATAATGAGGGATGAAGTACGGGGCGTGGCGCAGTCCGGTTAGCGCACGGCGTTTGGGACGCCGGTGTCGGAGGTTCAAATCCTCTCGCCCCGACTGTGAGCGGGTGTAGCTTAATGGTAGAGCCCCGGCCTTCCAAGCCGGTTGTGGGGGTTCGATTCCCCTCACCCGCTCCTGTGGGCCTCTAGCTCAATGGTCAGAGCGGCCGGCTCATAACCGGCTGGTTCTCGGTTCGAGTCCGAGGGGGCCCACTCAAAAGGCCAACCGAGTTCTGTTGGGGGAGGGCATTGCCCCTCCCCCACGCAAAACAATCCTCTCCAGGAAATCCACCAGCTCCTCTGCCTCACGAGCCCCTTCCCGTTGAACGGCATTCATGTCCAAGAGAACAACAGGACTCTCCACGCATCATCGAAGGCCGAGCGTTAAGTTGATTTTTCTCTTGGCGAACTGTTTGTGGTGGGTGGCGAGAACGTCGGAGTTCCACTGAAGCGCGGATCCGTCCGCCGCCAATGGGGACTTTTTCTCGCCAGCTCGGTATGGAAGGGCTATCCCAGCATTCAGCCCTTTAATCGTCAATCGTTACTCAT
>JAADDB010000330.1 GCA_013154135.1 Chloroflexota bacterium | reverse complement strand
GGGCTTCGCCCGCCCGCCACACAAAACTGTTCTCTCCGAGGAGATATTACCCCGAATTTTGGACAAACAATTCCGGCGAGTAAACAAGGTTCAGCTACGCCTTGGCGGCGATGGGTCCGCACCGCGGCGTAACTCCGACGTTTTCGCCCCGCGCCAGAAAGGAGTTTTTGCTGGCGTCCGCCCGCCACCCTCCAAAAGCAGTTCTCCAGGAAGAAAATCCACCGGAATCTCTACTCTTGGTTCATGTCAAAGTGCAAGAGCCTTGATATGTCGACCAATCAACATTACTCGTTACTCGTTACTCGTTTTTACTTCATATGAACCGCCACATCGCCCCGTACAGGCTTCTCCCCCCGAGGCAGAAGGGCCACCACGCCTTCCTGTCCCTCTTGGGAGATGAGAAAGCTGGCAAATCGGACTTCCCTATCCCGGTTGGGGTACGGGTAATACGCATCTATATGCCAACCGGCATGGGGCAGCTCGCGCAGAAAGAAGACTTGAAGTGCGGCAATGGGGGCATCCCCGGTGTACGCCTTCCACTTCTGCCCGGAAAGATCCCCCTCCACCACCTCTCCCGGAGGGGCAGGGGTGTACCCAGGGGGCACGGGAATGTGCCAATCGTCCAGGGAGACGCCTTCTGTCCGTTCCACAAAGCGAATGCTCTGGACCATGCGGGAAACCAGGGGCTGGAAGTAGTCCTTCTCATCCTTCCGATGGGTGACCATCAGGTGGAGGACCACCCCACCGCCGGCCAAAAGGCCCACCCACAGGCGTTTGTTCTCCTTCGTGGGGAGCAGCAATTCCGCCTCGTACCCCTTCAGGTTGCCCACCTCCAGGGGCGATGCGCCCACCTTCTTGGCCCCGCGCATGATGCCAATGCGGGTGATGTAGTGAGTCCACAAGGGCTCAATGGGCCGGAGATAGGGGTTCAGCTCGGGCCGCACCACGAAATGGCCCATCCGGTCCCCCTGGTACGTGAGGGAGAGGGCTTCCTCATGGGGCGCGAACGCGGTGACTTCCCCCTCCTCCCGCCACACCCAGTCTTCGGGGTACTCCAGGGCATAGCCCCACAGGGGATGCACGAACGTGGGCATGTCACCCTCCTCCGACGGCCGGGATGAAGGCGATGCGGTCCCCATCGGCCAGGGGGTCATCCAGCCCAATGTGGCGGCCGTTCCGCATGATGATCTTCACATCATCGGGCGGAATGCCCAGTTGGGCCAGCAAATCGCGGGGTGTGGTCCCCTCAGGCACCTCTAGGGTCAGAGCTTCTCCCACTTGCAGATCTGGCACATAACGTCGCAATGTGGCAAACAGCCGCACTTCTACTCGCATACAATCCCCCCGTATGGTGGATGTCCTCTAACAAAACACGCGCGTTCTCCACGCCACCGGGAAACGCACCGATGGCGTGGAGAACGACCTCATCGTGCTGTTGGGCTCACAGGCGAGGGTTAGCCCTCGTGAACCCACGCGTATACCTTGTCCAGCTCCTCGTCCGGCACGTCCCAGACCACGTTGTGCGGCGGGAGAGGCTCGTAGCGCATGAACTCGGGCATCCGGTCGTGTTCCTTGTTGAAGCCCGCGCGCTCGTTGAAGAGCCGCTCCATCTTCAGGATTTCCTTCCCGAGCTCCACCACATCATTGGGCCCGATGTCCCAGCCCATGACGCCGGCCACGCTCTCGACCATCCCCTCAAAACCCTCCTGAATGTCGAGGATGGGGAAGGCGATGAAGAGGCAGTAGCCGGTGCTGTCGATGAACGCGGTGGTCGCCTGGAAGGCCAGGGAGAGCTCGGCCTTGCCCTCATAGGTGAAGGGGTCGACCTTCTGGCCGGTGCCCAGAATTTCGGGAGCGATGGTGTAGCCGGAGGTGTGATCCGCACCCATGGTGCTGGTCGCGTAGGTGAAGCCAATGCCCTTGATCGCGCGCGGTTCGTACGCGGGCATGGACTGGCCTTTCACCACCGGGACTCGGTGGACGCCGAAGACCCGCGCGGTGGTGGCCACGCCGCTGGCCAAGATGCGGCCCAAGGGGGTGTCCTTGCGGATTTCCTCCATCAGGGCCAGGGCCCCCACTTTGTCGCCGAACTCGATCAGGCCGGCTTCCATGGCAATGGCCAAGGTATTGCCCATCTCGATGGTGTCCAACCCCAGGTCGTTGCACTCCTTGGTCAGATAGGCCACGAAGTCTAGGTCGTCGATACCACAGTTCGCGCCCAGGGCGAACGCGGTCTCGTACTCGATGGGCGAGGCAATGATGGAGCCATCCGGGCCGGGGTAGATGTTGGAGCACTGGATAACACAGCCGGGATGACACGCGTGGCCCGTCATGCCTGCCTGGCGCTTTTCCACCATCTCGTGGATCATCTCGCCGGAGATCTTGGCCGCGCCCTCGAACTGGCCGCTGGAGAAATTGCGGGTGGGCAGACCACCGGCCTCGTTGATGATGTTCATGAGCACGTCGGTGCCGTAGAGGTTCAGGCCGCCGTCGGGCTTGGTGATGTCGTGCGCCAAGATGGCCTTGGTGAGCTTGCGGCGCCCCTGGGTGAAGAGCTCCTTGTTCTTGATCTCCACGCCGGGACCGCCCTTGTCATCCACCACGATGGCTTTCACGTGACGAGCGCCCATGACCGCGCCCAAGCCACCGCGTCCCGCGTACCGGCCGGGGTTATTTTCCGGGTCGTTGACCGAAATGCCCGCGTTGGCGGAAAGGTGCTCGCCCACCGGGCCAATGCCGATAACCGCGGGTTCGTTGGGATGGCGCTCCCACATGATGCGGTCGACCTCTTCCATGCCCTTGCCCAGGAGGTCGCTGGCATCGTGGAACGTGACCCCATCCTTGTCGATGTGGATGTAGTACCACTTCCCGTCCTTGGGTTGGCCTTCCAAGATGATGGCCGCGATGCCCAAACGCCCAAGCTTCTGGCTGGAAAGACCACCGGAGTTCGATTCTTTGATGGTGCCGGTGAGAGGGCTCTTCCCCCCAAAGGAGGTACGACCACTGCTGGGGGCAGCCGGTGTACCCGATACCCACCCGGGGGCAATGACCAACTTGTTGTTGGGTCCCAACGGGTGGACAGAGGGGTCGACCTCGTCGTACACAATGGCCGTGGTCAGGCCACGACCGGCCCACTTCGCCCACTTTTCCGGAATGTCCTCATAAGTGGCCGTGAGGTCGGTCATGTTGATGCGCAGGATCTTTCGTGTCATGGGAACCTCCTTGTTCTGTGATGGGAATTGCACACTTCACTGCTGGATTCTACCCGGGTTGATGTCGCAGGTAATCGTGTGTTGCCATGTACTCGCGCAGGCGAGGGGACATAACAGCCCCTCCTCGGTAGTGATAGGGCCATACATGGACAGCAGAGAAGAGACCGATGTGGTCCTGGTCGTGAAGTTCCTCGTCCAGGGAAAGGTGGAGCCCGGGAAGGTCGTGCAAAACGGCATTGATGAACACCAAGCCAACCTCCTCGGGGTCCAAGTTCAACTGGTTCAGCAAGTCACGCACATGAGCGGGGGATGGAAGTTCAACGTTGAGCGTTGCCAAGTGGCGCCCGCCGGCAACTCGGGCAATGGGGCCGTACAAAGAAACGGAGATATTCAATGTACTCCTCCTCGGTGGTTTCAACGGGAGAAAAACTCCCCAACAAGGGCACCCGAAGCGACAGAACCCAGGTATTTTATATTGTACAATATTCTTCCCATTCTGACAAACTGAGATGTATAAGCACACGTATAGGGGACGCCACATTGGCCTGTTCAGCCAGCAGATTCCATCCGGCTGCTGTCTGGCACGGGGCTGGGAGCATAGGACACGGATGCACACGGATTGGTAGGGGCGGGTCTGAGACCCGCCCCTACAGTGCGTGTACGACGCGGACGGGTCCGCACCCGGGCGGGGCGCCAAAGTGCTCGCCCCGTGCCAAGAGAGAGTTTTTGGTGGCTGGCCGGCGGGCTTCCCCCGGCCAGCGCCCACCAAAAACAATTCGCCAGGGGAAAAATCAACAGGGCACACGGCCGTGTGCCCCTACTGTTTGTAACCGGCCCAGAATCGCCACGAACGGCCATGTGGGGCCCTCCCGCCCCTCTTACTCGTTACTCGTTATGCGTTAGATTATGCGTTAGACCTCACCCATCCCGGCCGACCTCGCCCTCCACCCAACCCCTCTTAATCGTTACTCATTAATCGTCAATCGTTACTCCCCCCCCTCTCCCCCGTTGGCAGAAATCGGAAAAGTGTGTTATGCTCCCGAACAACGATCCGTCATCCTTGCTGAACAGGCCTTTTTGCTCACCATGTCCCACTTCCGCAGAGCCCTGTATCGCTATAGCGCTTTAGGCATTTTACTCGTCGCCTTTGTCCTGCGCGTGTGGCAACTGGATGCCCAATCCATCTGGCATGATGAGGGACTCTCGTGGTGGTTCGCCCGCCAGCCCCTGACCCAACTGCTCCACGGGGTGATGGGGACGGAACACCCCCCTCTTTACTTCCTCGCCCTCGGCCTGTGGATGCGTGTGGCCGGCGACAGTGCCTACGCGCTGCGCTTCTTCTCCGTCATTGGAGGGGTTCTGAGCATTGCCCTGCTCATCCGGCTGGCCCGTCATTGGCGCTATACAGCTGCCGGTCTGTTGGCTGCACTGTTTTGGGCGTGGAACCCCTTTCACATCTGGTATTCCCAGGAAGTCCGGTCGTATGCCTGGCTTCCCCTGTTGGCTTTGATACTCACCGCGCTGGGTCAACGATGGCACCAAACCCGCTCTTTCCGCACAGGGGTCCTTTACGGCTTGACCGCGGGATTTGCCCTGTACGTACATCCCTTCCTCGTCCTCCTCCTCATCCCCCAAGCCATCCTCCTCCTTCTCCTGTGGCACGGTCCCCCCGCCACCCGCGCCCGAGCGTTGACCCCCTTCCTCCTCGCCCTCCTCCTGTTCCTCCCCTGGGTCTTCCCCACACTAGGACAAGCCCAAACCAACCGCACATATTGGTACTGGGGCTTTTTGGATGTCCCCAAAGCCATCGTCCACACGGCCCAAGCCTTTGCCTACTACCCCCTCCCCGCGCCCCTGCGCCCCTCCTACCTCGCTCCCCTCACCCTGTTCATGTGGATCCTCGCACTTGTAGGGACCCTCCTCGTCCTGCCCAAACAGGAGGGAAAATGGTGGGCCACGGCCACGTGGGTTCCCTTGCTCCTCACCCTGACTTTGGCCTATTTCATGCCCAAATACGCGGCCCGATATGTAATCTACGCGCAACCCTTCTGGCTTCTCTTCGTCGCCATCGCGTTGCTCGCGCCCTTGAACGCGCTGCGCCAGCACCAGGAAGTGCCCCTCGCGTGCGCGGCCGGGACATTGCTCACCCTCGTCGTCGTCGGATATGGCATCACCAGCTGGGATGTGCGCGAACGCACGGGCCACCCCCAGGCCGCTCGGCCCAATTTCCGGGATCCCATCCTGTTCCTGCACAACAAGGCCCAGCCCGGAGACGCCATTATCCTGGAAGGAGGCTACATCGAACCCACCGTCCGGTACTACCTCCGGCGGGAGGATGTGACCCTGGTCCCCTTGCCCCCCGGCCTCCTCCTGGACCTGAGCCACCCCCTCCAGTGGCGGGATGTGGCCCCTGTGCTCAACCGCATCACCCACCAGACCCCGCGGGTTTGGACGGTCCTCTGGCAGGAGGATTTGGTGGACCCCCAACAGCTGGTCTACACCCTTCTGACCACGAGGGGATGTGCCCTGCTCCTGCCGGGGCTTACCCCCCAAGTGGACGTGGGTCTTTACCTGGTCCCGCGGCCGTTGAACCTGGCGCCGGAGCCTGCCCCACGTCGGCCGGTCCACGTCACCTTTGACAACGGACTGGTCCTGGAAGGGTTTGACGCGGCCCGGGTGTTCGACCCCCACACCGCGCCAGACGTCTGCCTTCAGGATCGGGAACACCCATCCCAGGACGTTGTCGTCGCGGCCGGGGAGATGCTGTACGTCACCCTCACCCTACGCCCTCAACGCCCCATCTCCGACGCGCTCATCGGCTTTGTTCACCTGGTCAACCGGGAAGGGAACCGGGCCTTTGCCCTGGACGACAGGCCGTTGGGCGCTCAAGCCTATCCCATATGGCGTTGGAAGGTGGGGGAACCGGTGGCCCAAACATTTCGTCTTTCCATCCCCCGGGATCTCCCCCCGGGGGAATACGCGCTGGAGATAGGCCTTTACCATCCCCAAACCTTGCAGCGGGTATCCCCCCTGCCCCACGAGGAGCCGCACGTGCGGGTGGATGGGTCACGCATCCTCTACAGCCCGGTCCACGTCATACGTCCGTGAC
>JAADDB010000328.1 GCA_013154135.1 Chloroflexota bacterium | reverse complement strand
GTGCAACGGGCCAATGTATTGGGCCGCCTATAGCAGTCCGTTTGTGGCGATTCTCGGCCGGTCATGTGCCCTTCTTAATCGTTAATCGTTACTCGTTACTCGTTAGACCCTGGCCCCGTCCGCCGCCAAGGTGCGGCTGAATCTTGTTCGCCGGCCAGGGGCGTTTGCCCAAACTCCAGAGACGAAGTTTGGCGGTTTTTAGGAAAAGGGCGGGAGATAACCCTACATACAACATGTCGATGTCCCCCGGAAGAAATCTCTGCGCGGCGCGGGGGAACAGACGATGAAGGGGTAATCGCATGCTGAACTATCCGGGCAGACAGTTTCACTATCTGTTAGAGATCACACGCGCACTGGGGTCCAGCCTGGACCTGAAAGAAGTGCTCCAGCGCATCCTGGAGACGGCCGCGGAGATCCTGCACGGTCAAGTAGGGATTCTGGCCCTGCGCAACCGGACCGGGCAACTGCAAGTGGTCGCCGCGTACGGCTTTCCCCAGACCTTGTTGCCCCGCTTCCAACCGCTGCTGGAGGACATCCCCTACGACCGCACAGAGACGGGGTTTCGCATCTCCCGGGAAGACGTGCTGGAACGCCTCCGCCTGGTCTCCGAGGCCACACATCTCAACCTGCGCCAGGTAGTGGCCATCCCCCTGGCCCTGGAGGATGAGTTCCTGGGCATCATCTACATTTTCCGCACCTCGGATCGGCCCTTCACCGTGGAGGAGGAGTACATCCTCCGCACCTTCGCGGACCACGCGGCCATTGCCGTGCGCAACGCGCGGCTCTACACAGAACTGCAACTGGAACGAAACCGGCTGCGTACAATTATCGAGAACAGCGCGGATGGCATTATGATCCTGGACGCGGAATGCCGGGTGGAAGTCATCAACCGGGCTCTCAGCCGGATGACGGGTTGGCCCCCCGAACGAGCTCGGGGCCAAATGGGCGGCACTGTCCTGCACCTGGAGAACGCAACAGGCCCCGACCCATGCGAGAAACTGCGGCGAGGCGAAGTCATCCGCGAACAGATCTACCGGGAGGGGGACATCATCCGGCCCGGACACCCCCGCATCACCGTGGGGGTCACATACACGCCCGTGTTCGACGACGAGGGGGAACTCCAGTACATCATCGTCAACGTCAACGACATCACCCGCTTCCGGGAGGCGGAGGAGATGAAATCCACCTTCATCTCCGTCATCTCCCACGAGCTGAAGACCCCTGTCGCGCTCATCAAGGGCTACGCGGCCACCCTGCGGCGGGAGGATGTCCAATGGGATGAGGAGACCATCCGGGAAGGGCTGGCCATCATCGAAGAAGAGGCGGACCGGCTCACCCAGCTCATCGACAACTTGTTGGACGCGTCCCGCATTCAGGCCGGGGGGTTGAAGTTGGAGATGGATGAGGTGAACCTGAAAGACCTCATCGAGCGGGTGGTCAAGGGATTCCGCATGCAGACCGCGGCCCACGAGATCATCACCGATGTGCCGGAGGATCTCCCCCCTGTCTGGGGCGACCGGGAGCGGATCCGTCAAATCCTCTCCAACCTGTTGAGCAACGCCATCAAGTACTCCCCCCGAGGCGGGGTCATCCGTGTGGGAGCCTGGGCCGAAGGGGATTACGTCACGGTGTACGTGGCCGACCAGGGGATAGGCATCCCCGAAGAAGAGCAAGCAAACCTCTTCGACAAGTTCTACCGGGTGGATTCCAGTCTGCGGCGCCGAACCCAAGGAGCGGGCTTGGGACTCTACCTGGCCAAGGCCCTGGTGGAAGCCCACGGGGGGCGCATATGGGTGCACAGCAAGCCGGGAGCGGGTGCGACCTTCTTCTTCACCCTGCCCATTGCCCGGTCTGCTTCTGAGACGGATGAAGCTGACTGAGCCCGGTACTTTGACATGAACGACGAGCCGTTTGGGCCTGGGAGAACGGTTCTTGGTGGATGCTGGCCGGCACTCACCAAGGACACACTTCTGGCACAGGGCGAAAACGTAGATGCCCTACCGAGGCGCGGACTCATCCGCGGCAAAAATCTGTTGTCTAACGAGTAACGAGTAACGAGTAAGTGAGCTGATTGTTCTCGGAGAGAACGGTTTTGTGGCACGGGGCGAGAACGTCGGCGCCTCGCCGAGGCGCGGACCCGTCCGCCGGGTACAACGGAACTTTGTCCGCCAATCCGTTGGACTTTGGACATTACGTGGCAAACTGTTTTTGGTGGGGGCTGGCCGCCACCCACCAAAAACTCTTTCTAGGCACGGGGCGAGAACGTCGGCGCCCCGCCGAGGCGCGGACCCGTCCGCCGCCGAGGTACGACGGCGTTCGTTCAGCCGAGCCATAATTGGACGTTGGACAGAACATGGCAACTCAAAAGAGCGGAGAAGGGATAGGGCTTCCCTTTTTCCCTCTCTCTGAGGCAAACTGTTTTTGTGGGCGCCGGCCGACACCCACCAAAAACTCTCTCTATGCACGGGGCGAAAACGTCGGCGCCCCGCCGAGGCGCGGACCCGTCCGCGGCCGAGGTACGACGACGTTTTGTCACTCTATAGCCTGGGTGGGAAGAAAAGAGAAGGGGAGAAAACCATGAAACGTCGACCACTTGTTCTGATTGTGGATGATGAAGCCCGCATGCGCCGCTTCGTGCGCATGAACCTGGAGACAGAAGGGTTCGATGTCATCGAAGCGGAAAACGCGTTCGAAGCCTTGGAAAAGGTGCGCAACGAACTCCCGGACGTGGTCATCCTGGACGTAGCCATGCCCGGCATGGACGGCTTCGAGGCGCTCCAGCGCATCCGCGAGTTCTCCGACGTCCCGGTGATCATGCTGACCGTCCGCGATGACGAGGAAGACCGAATCCGAGGGTTGGATTTGGGAGCGGACGATTACGTGACCAAACCCTTCAGCCCGCGGGAGCTGGCCAGCCGCATCCGCGCGGTCCTGCGGCGCGTCGCCCAGTCCGACGATCATCTGCCGGACGTGGTGGAGGTGGACGACGATTTGAAGATCGACTTCGCCCGACGGGAGGTGTGGGTGCGGGGCAAGTTGGTCAAACTCCGGCCCACGGAATTCCGCCTGCTCTATCACCTGGTGAAGAACGCGGGCTGGATCATGACCCACGAGCAGTTGCTGACCAAAGTCTGGGGGCCCGAGTACCGGGATGACAGTCACCTGCTTCGGCTGTACATCACCTACCTGCGCAAGAAGATCGAACCCGATCCCTCGCACCCCAAGTACATCCTGACCGAGCGGGGCGTGGGCTATCGCTTTGTGGACTTCAAGCGCAAGAAGGCCGAACAAGCCGAGGGTTCGAACCAGTAGCCATGTCGCACGAGGGGCTCCGGCAGTTCCTGGCAACACACCGGGTGGATGCCACCCTCCTCCCCGACGTGGGGGAAACCCCAACGGTGGAGGCGGCCGCGCGCGCCCTGGGGGTCGCACCCGAGCACGTCATCAAAACCCTCCTCTTCCTGGTAGACGGGCGCCCGGTTCTCTTCATTGTCAACGGCCCGGAGCGGGTGGACAAACGGGTGTTGGCCCGCTATTTTCGGGTGGGCCGGAAGAAGGTGAAGCTGGCCGACGGGAAAACTGTGGAGGAACTCACCGGATACCCGCCCGGTGGAGTGCCTCCCTTCGGACACAAAACCCGCGTTCCCGTCCTCATCCACCCCCGGGTGTTGACCCTGGAGGTCGTCTACGGGGGCGGAGGGGATGAGCGCAGTATGCTCCGGGTCTCGCCCCAGGAGATTGTGCGGGTCACCCAAGCCACTGTGCTGCCCGATGAAGCAGTCTCCCAAGGGGAGAGGTCCTGAAAGTCGTTCCGTGCGTATGATACTTCGGTCGATTAGGTTGGCAGGTTCACGAGGGGGGACGTTCACGTGCATCGTCCCTCATTTACGTCACAGGTGCAGTTGAAATGACAAAGGTCGTCGTAGCCATGAGCGGGGGGGTGGATTCCTCCCTTGCCGCGGCGTTGTTAGTGGAACAGGGATATGAAGTCGAAGGGGTGATGATGCGGCTTTGGGCCGAGCCCTCTTGTGGGCTCACCGGCACGAACACGTGTTGCACGCCCGAGGCCGTGGAAGACGCGCGCGCGGTCGCGGAGATGCTGGGCATCCCCTTCCACGTGCTGGACGCGGCCGAACCCTTCAAGCACTTTGTGGTGGACCATTTCATCGACCGGTATGTGCACGGCTATACCCCGAACCCTTGTCTGCGATGTAACCGTCACATCCGCCTGGGTGTTCTCTACGAATACGCCCGCGCGCGGGGTGCGGACTATTTGGCCACCGGCCATTACGTGCGTATCCGCCGTCTGCCCGACGGCACATATCAGTTACTGCGCGGGGTAGACCGCCACAAGGACCAGTCATATGTGTTGTACATGGTAACCCAGGAGCACTTAGCCCATCTCCTCTTCCCCCTGGGCGAGTACACAAAGCCCCAGGTGCGGGCCATGGCCCACGAGCGTGGGTTACCCACGGCCTCGCGCGCGGAGTCCCAGGATCTCTGTTTTGTGCGGGATGGGGATTACCGTCGCTTTCTCAAGGAATGGGCCGACGGCGCCATCCGCCCCGGGCCCATCATGCGTCGGGATGGAACGGTCGTGGGGACCCATCAGGGGCTGCCCTTTTACACCATTGGACAGCGGAAGGGTCTGGGGCTCACATTTCAGGAGCCTTTGTACGTGATCGACCTGGACCCGGAGAAGAACGCGGTGATCGTGGGCACCCGTGAGGAGTTGGGGCATAATGAGGCTTGGGTGGAGGAAGTCCACTGGATCGCGGGGCATCCCCCTCCGGGGGACATCCGCGCGACGGTGAAGATCCGATATCGGGCTCACGACGCGGGGGCCACCATCACCCCTCTCGAGGGCGCGCGTGCGCACGTGCGCTTCGACGAACGGCTGCGGGACATCACCCCCGGCCAGGGTGCCGTGTTCTACCAGGGGGATGTCTGTTTGGGCGGGGGAATTTTGGCCCGAAGGGAGTTCCACGTATGATAGATGTAACCTGGCCAGGCCTTGTACTCGTCCTATTGTTCGGGACGGCCATGGGCGCGGGTGTGGCGTTTTGGAAAGCACGAACCGTCCGGGAGGTGGGATGGTTCATCCTCCTGGGCGTGTTGGGTTTCCTGGTCGGACAGTTGCTAGCCACCCTTGCGCCCATTCGTCTCTTCCGCATAGGCGTTGTGCAACTGGAATACGGCATTTTAGGCGCGATCATCTTCTTGTTCATCGGCATTCGCAAGCGCCCGAAAAGGTAACTCGGTTAGAGGAGGCACGCATGGCGGTCATTCGCGATATTGCTATCATCGCCTTAGCAGTGGAATCGGTTATCGTCGGCATCCTGGTCATCATCCTCGCCTGGCAAACCTACCGGCTGGTCCGGGCCATCCACAACGAGTTGGAACCCCTCGTCCGGGACATGGAAGAAACCGCTCAAATCGTGCGCGGCACAGCCGAATACGTGAGCCGCAGCGTTGTGACCCCCACGGTCAAAGTCTCCAAGACCTTTGCCGCGGTGCGCCGCGCCGCGAAGGCGGCCAAGGAGTTCCGGTCGAAGAAAGAGGGGTAGGGGAAGGAGGTCAATCCCATGGGTTGGAAGAAACTTTCTTTTCTGTCCGGGGTCGCGTTGGGCGCCATGATAGGCTACACCGTGGCCATTTCCCTGACCGAAGAGGAACGGGAGCGGCTGAAGCAGGTCCTGCAGGAGCAGGGGAAGGACGTGGTGACCCTGCTCAAGGAGCGGGGTACAGAATACGTCCGGGACTGGGGCGACACATTCGTCGAGCGGGTGGACTTCTAAAGCCCTGTTGCCCCCGCGGTGGACGGCCCCGCCCCCCCGTGGGACATCCACGCCCCCAAAACCGTCCGCTCCAGGGAGCCCCGACAGTGCCCCCACACAAAACTCTTGCTATGCTCGGGGCCACGACACCGGCATCCCGCCGAAGCGCGGACCCGTCCGCGGCCGAGGTACAACCGAGTTTTGTCCGCCGATTAGATTCAACAGAACCGAGCCCGTTGGGGAGAAGACTTTGGAGGTTTCTTCCCCGGGCGAACTGTTTTTTGTGCGGGGCGACGACGCCGGCATCCCACCGAGGCGCGGGCCCGTCCGCGGCCAATGGGGACTTTCTCTCGCCAGCCCGGCATTCAGCCCTTTAATCGTCAATCGTTACTCATTACTCCTCGGCCCGTCCGCCGCCAAGGTGCGACCGAATTTTGTCCGTCAGTTCATTGGACTTTGGACACAATGTGGCGGCCTAGAAGAGTAGGAAGGGGACACGTCTGGCCCGTTCCCACACCTCAGAGGCCAGCTGTTTTTTGTGGGGGCCGGCCGGGCTTCGCCCGGCC
>JAADDB010000215.1 GCA_013154135.1 Chloroflexota bacterium | reverse complement strand
TGGCGGGGTGCCGGCGTTCTCGCCCCGTGCCAGAAAAGAGTTTTTGGTGGGTGGGCGGCGGGCGAAGCCCGCCGACCACCCACCAAAAACTCTTTTCTGGCACGGGGCGAGAACGCCGGCACCCCGCCAAGGCTCGGACCCGTCCGCCGCCAATGGGGATTTTCTCTCGCCAGCCCGGCATTGAAGGGCCAACCGGCGTTCAGCCTTTTAATCGTTAATCGTCAATCGTTACTCTTTAGGCCCTCGTCCCGTCCGCCGCCAAGATGCTACTGAAAACGGCTGGGACGCGAATCCGTGAGGGGATAGCCGGGAATCCGCCCGTTCGCGACCCCAGTGCTGCACCGCCGCGTTTCGTCAGTCCATCGGGAAAATGGGACTAAAGCACTATAGAAAGTTCACGTGATCCGCGCTACATTATAGACGGCGAGAGACAAATCCCACTCGTGAAACTCGTTGCAGCAAATTCTGCCAACATGAATCAAGGAGGTGTCATGATGGACCTGTTGACCCGCACTTATCTGGCGGCCCGACTGATGATGGAAAGGGCTGTCACCCGTGAGGAAGGGCAGGACCTGGCAGAGTATGGCCTTATCCTAGCCCTTATCGCCATCGTTGCCATCGGTGCATTGACTCTGCTGGGGGGACGTATTTCATCGGTGTTGAGGAGCGTCGCTTTACGCCTATGATCCTCTGAGGGGGGAAACGACGCGCGTATGGGCACGCACGTCGGGGGAAGGGACCGTTGTAGTGGTATGCCCTCAGACTCTCCAGCAGGGTCTGGGGGCATTGTTTTGTGGGAGAAGAACGCGTTGTTACACGGGGTACATCGATGGACCATGGTAGCTGGCCCAAAGAAGAGGGACAGAGTCTCACGGAGTTGGCCCTTATCCTGCCCGTGATGTTACTCCTCCTGGCCATCGCGTTGGATGCCGGTCGGGCCATGATGACCCACATGGAGGTGGTCCACGCGGCCAGGGAAGGGGCTTGGGTCGCAGCACGCCCGGTCACATCCGAGGTCATGGCCCGGCGGGCTACGCTGGACGCGCTGCGGGAGGCAGGATTGGATCCGGCCCGGGCCTCGGTCTCCGTGGTCATCCGTTCGCCCGGCCAACCCGTGGAAGTCCGGGTAAGCTACACATACCGGCCGCTGATGTCCTTCTTGCCTCTGCGGAGCATCACACTCCGGGCCCGGCAAACCGCAGTGAGGTGGTGACCATGCTCTGGCACGAGGAACGAGCACAGGCCACGTTGGAATTTGCCCTTTCGGTGAGCGTGTTCCTCCTGCTTCTCTTCGCACTGTTGGACATCGGTCGATTGGTGTACCTGCAGAATGCCCTGGTGGCAGCCACCCAGGAAGGAGCTCGCTACCTCGTGGCCCATCCCACGGCTTCTGTGAGCCAAGTGGAAGACCAGATCACGCGTCGGGTGGTGGGCTTTCGCCCGGGCGAACTCTCCATCCACATCCGTCACCCTGCAGCGCATGAAGTGGAGGTGGAAGCAACCTACGTCTACCGCAGCGTTGTCCCTCTGCCCTTCTTCGACGGGATGACGCTCCGAGCTCGCACACGGATGAGGTACTGATGGGATATGGACGGTCCGCGGCGTGAAGCGTGGTGGGGGAAGGCACATCAACTACGGCCTTCAGCTTGTGCCCCATGGCGAGGCGAAAGGGGACAGACCTTGGTCCTGTTCGCCCTCGTCCTGGTCGTCATCATCGCGATGGTCGCCCTGGCCGTGGATGGGGGCCACGCGTACGTGCAACGTCGGCGGATGCAGTACGCGGCCGACGCGGCTGCTCTGGCCGGCGCCCGGGCCCTGGTCAACCATGCTTCCCCATCCCGAGTGGACCAGGTGATACGGCAGTACGCGCGGGACAACGGGGCCTCCTCGGTTACATGGCGCTCGCGGGGGCCCGGGGATGTGGAGGTGCGGGTCTCGCGCACCTTCTCCACCTTTTTCGCCCAGATTGTGGGTATTTCCTCCATGACGGCTCGCGCTGAAGCCGAAGCTCGGGCTTCGGGCGTGGCCTCCGTGCGCAATGCACTCCCCATCGGGGTGGAGGCCTTTCCCTTCCGCCTGAACCAAGTGTACGAATTGCGGCATCCGCCACCTCTTTCCTCCACCGCGGGTCCCCACTTCGTGTGGTTGGACTGGAACGGAGGGACCCGCAGTAGTCGTGAACTGGCTCTCTACATCTGCGAACCGGAACGCAGTGGCGTGCAGCGGATTCACCGTTGGGTTTGGGACGTCCCGACCGTGCTCCCCATCTCGTACCTGCGCTACTGCCTGAACCGGCGGCTGGGCCAAGTCCTCATAGTCCCCGTTTACGGCGCGACGCGAGGCGTTGGACTCGCCCGCCAGTACCGGATTGTGGGTTTTGCCGCGTTCCGGATGGAAGCCTACCACTTGGGGGGACCTGCGGAGTTCGTGCGGGGGCGCTTCCTCCAATGGGTGACGGACGGGGATCCGGGCGGACCTAATTACGGTCTCCTGACGGTTCAGTTGGTGAAATGACGGTGTTGGGGAACAGCTGTGGGCCGTGGTGCAAGAACATTTGGTCGTAGGAACCCAAGGTGAGGGCTCATGCGCGTGGAGCATTGGCATACGAAGCCCTGGTGGGAAAAGGGAATAGACATCCTCGTCGGCAGCATATGGGTTGTGTACGCGGCGTTATACCTTTCCCAAGCGTGGATGACCCGGAGTTGGGCGAACGGGGGGTTGTTCCTGTTCTACACCCTGGTCGCCTTTCTCTTCATCTTCCGCCGACCGGCCCGACGGCGGGCCCGCTGGTGGCAGACGGCTCTGGCATTGGGGGACGCAATTTGGCCGGTGGTTTGGCTTCGGCCGACGGGTCACGGGGTGTGGCTTGGCACCCTCCTCCAAGGGGGAGCCATGCTCATCATGCTCATGGCCACCCTTTCCTTGGGATGGAGTTTTGGCATTGCCCCGGCCGATCGGGGATTGCAGACGCGCGGATTATACCGTTGGGTTCGTCACCCGCTGTACGCGGGGGAATTGTTGTTTTATCTCGGGTACTGCACATCGCACCCATCCTGGCATAACCTGGTGGGTATGGGGGTTTCCCTCCTCCTGGTGTGGTTCCGGATGCGTTGGGAGGAGGCCATCATCCAGGGGTATGAGGGATACGCACGTCGTGTCCCCTGGCGCCTTGTCCCGGGCGTGTGGTGAGGAGGCGGAGGAGTAATGAGTAACGATTGACGATTGACGATTAAGGGTGGTCGGGGGAGTGGATTGGCTGGAGTAGGCCAATGTTGTGAGGCGGAGTGAGTGACGAGTGACGATTAACGATTAAGGGATGGCAATCGTAGTCGGTGGTCGGTGGTCGTTCGTCGGTCGTCGTTGGTCGTTCGTCGTTGGTCGTCCTAATGCCCAATACGAGGAGGCTCGTGCATAATGCAGCGGCAAAGTGTGCTGTGGATTGCAGTGGGCATCGCGCTGGCCGCGCTCGCGGCTCTGTTCGTGTACCGCGCGGTCTCCATTCCCACCTTCCAAAAGGCTCAGCCGCGGGGCCAACCGGTCATTGTGGCCGCATCGGACGTGCCGCGGGGCACCATCTTGCAGCCGGACATGGTGGAAGTCAAAGAGGTCCCAGAAGACATCATCCCCCAGGATGCCGCTGTGAGCATCGATGATGTGGTGGGAAAAATGCCATCCGTGGATTTGAAGCGCGGGGAGATCATCCTCACCTCCCGCCTGGAGAGCCCATCCCACGTGGTCAACGATTTCGGCCTCATCATCCCACCGGGGAAAGTGGTGGTGGCCCTCCCCGCGGAGGACCTGATGAACCAGGTGGAAGTGCTGAAGCCGGGGGACCACGTGAACATCATGATCTCCTTCAACTCGGGCGCGGGCCGGCCTGCCGAATGGGTGACGTTGAACGTGTTGCAAAATGTGGTCATCCAAGCCCTTGTGGCCCCGCGGGGTCTGCCCGTGGAGGAGGATCTAGCCAGCATGGACGAGGCCATGGACAGGGCCACAGGAACTCAGACACCGTTTCGCGCGGTCCTGGTCGCGGTGGATCCCCAGGACGCGCTCGTTCTGAAGTACTTGAAGGATGTGGGCGGGGTCATTGACTTTGCCCTGCGTCCCCAGGATGATGTATCTCAGCCCTTCTTGGATCCGGTTCAGCTGGAATACTTGATGGACCTGTACGGCTTGGACATCCCCCTGCCCATGGAAGGGGATGTGATGACGGCCACGATGTCCTCAGGAGGACCGTAGGATGATGGTATGGGGTGGGGTGGGATTCGGTCTCCTCGTCGGCAGTATCCTTTGGTACGCGGCCCGCGGGCTTGCCCGACGGTATGGGGTCTTGCCCTCCTTTGACGCGTGGGGATTCCTCCTGATCCTGGGGTTGGGAGGCGTGGGGGGCATCAGCGTGTACCTGTGGGGATGGTTTTGGGCTGTGGATGTGGTGGTGGTCACCGCGCTCCTGGCCGGAGTGGCCCTCATTGACCGGTGGACCCTGCGCATTCCCAACCGGTGGCTGGCCCTGCTCGCGGTGTGGAGCGGGATCCAGATGCTGGTGTGGGGCGTTCCGGATGTGCGCTGGGCCTTGCTGGGGGCCATAACCACCGGGGGGACGTTTGCCCTCCTGGCCTGGTGGTGGCGCGGAGCTTTGGGCTGGGGGGATGTGAAGTTCCTGAGTGTCTTGGGCTTGTTGCTGGGATTCCCCCAGGTGTGGTGGGGCGTCTTCCTGGGCATGATCCTGGGTGGGGTGGTCATCGGGGTGATGTTGGCGTTGCGACGGGTGGCACGCCACGATGTGGTCGCCTATGGGCCCTACCTCGCGTTGGGCGGTTGGTGGGCGTTTCTCCACATGATATGGGACATGGGGGTGAAGCGATGACAGGGGTGGTCGCCTTACTGGTGGGATTGGCGGTCTTTGCTCTGGTGCGGGGGATATACCTGCTCCTCCGGGAAAGTGCTACCGTGGTGGTGGACCTGGAACCCTTTATCCCCACCAAACAGGGGACCAAGAAAGAGGGGGCTTCCAAACGGCTCCGGCCCTGGCTCCATCGGTTGGAGCAGTTGGCCCTGTCCCAACGGCTGAACGACCAACTGGACCGAGCTCGGGTGAACATGACGGGCGGGGAGTGGCTGGCGTTGTGGGGCGGGCTGACCGTCGGAGGGTTCGTGGTCGGATGGCTTCTCTCCCGTTCCCTCATGGCCGCGGTGGGCCTGGCCCTCCTGGGACTGCTCATTCCCCCGCGCTGGTTGGCTTCACGCATCCAAAAGCGCCACCAGGAATTCCAGGACCAGCTGACCGATGTGCTCCGGCTGATCACCAACGCGCTCCAGGCCGGACACGGCCTCCTTCAGGCCATTCAAGTCGTGGCCGAGGAGATGCCTCCGCCGGCCGGGGAGGAGTTCTCACGGGTGCTTCAGGAGATGAGCTTGGGCTATCCCCTGGTCCAGGCCCTGCGTCGCCTGGCCGAACGGGTGGAGAGCGATGACATGGACATGGTGGTGACCGCGATCGAAATTCACAGCGAAGTAGGGGGCACCCTTTCGGAAATCTTGTCCACGGTGAGCAACACCATTGAGGAGCGCGTGCGGCTCCAAGGGGAGCTCCGGACCCTCACCGCTCAACAGCGCATAAGCGGGTATGTCATTTCTGCCATGCCCTTTGTGCTCGCCGTCATCCTCTCCTTGTTGAACCCGGAATACATGCGAGGACTTTTCACCCCCGGCTGGATATGGCTTCCGGCCCTGGGGCTGTTCATGATCCTCTTGGGGAACGCGATCATCCAGCGGATGATGCGCATTGATGTGTGAGGAGGCGGACGCATGTCAGCAGGATGGTTGGCCGCGGGCATCGCGGCGGTCGCTGTGTTGACGCTTTGGTACGGCATACACAAGTGGCGCCAGGAGCAGCAGGTCGCAGCCCGGTTGGAGCAGCTGGTGAGCCGGGATACCGCGTCCCTCTCCCCGCGGGAACTGGCATTACAACGTCCCTTTCGGGAGCGGGTTCTGCGGGCCCTGTTGAACGAGGCCGTCCGAGTGGTCTCCCGTTTTGTGCCGCCGACGAACCTCTTCCTCTTGGAGGAAAAGCTCATCCGCGCGGGGCACCCTGGAGGGTTGAGCGCGGTGGAGTTTGTGGCCCTTCGCTGGTTGGCCGCGGTTCTGTTGGGAGGGATCGGCTTCTTGGTGAGTCTCCACCGCGGGGTGGGGAAGGGGGTGTACTGGGGGATCGCGTTGGGTATGGTGGGGTACTTCTATCCCCTCATCTGGTTGAACGGCCGCGTTCGGGCCCGGCAGAAGGAGATCCTCCGGGCTCTGCCCGACGTGTTGGACTTGTTGACGGTTGCGGTGGATGCGGGGTTGGGCTTTGATGCCGCGCTGATGAAAGTCGCTCAACGGGGGGAGAACGCGTTGGTCCAAGAGTT
>JAADDB010000075.1 GCA_013154135.1 Chloroflexota bacterium | reverse complement strand
TGCGATGGCCGTGTACCCCAAGCCCATACATGTATCTAACACCCGGCCTCGCGGGCGCGCTGCCCGTACCTTCGCCATCGTATCCCGCCAGGGGTCTGTGCCCTGAATCCGGTGCATGGGGATCCCGGACAGGGTGAGGGTCGGAGCGGTCCCCGTCGGGTACAAGGCCACCACCCGCCCGGTCAGGGGGGAGAAGATCTGCAAGCGGGTCAGGCCTTTCCGGTCGAACCGGAAACAGACGTTGGGGTGGTTCACGATCTCCTCGGCAGCTTCCCAGGGAAGTCGGAGCCCGGTCGGGTAGTGTATGCCCTCTGGGGAAAGTTGAACGGTCACACGGGTGCGACCCAAGTCCGGGGAGGATTCCCCGCTTTCTTCCCCCTTCCTCCAGGCCTCCATAAGAGGGCGAACTTCGAAGTGGGAGAGGGTTACCTTGTCCTGAGTCTCCAACGGCGCTTCTCCTTTATTCGCGTGCGCTCAGACATCCGAGGCGTGGCAAAGAGCTAACGAGTTACGAGTAAGTGGAGCCCGAATTTCGGCTCAGCCCCGGGAGGGTGTTCCATTATACGGCAAAGCGGATCACAGGTCAACCGGCGTTTATGTTTTTTTTGTACAGGGGGCGGGCATATTTACGCTAATTTTTTCTCAGCCTGGTATAGTGGAAAAGGGTATTTAGGCAATGAACGGACATTGCCCAAATGCCTCTTGGTCCTTTGCCCGGTTACTGGACACTTCAAGGAGGAAGGAGGAGTACCATGAAGGGTATGCGTCTGTTTGTGACGGTTTTGTTCATCTTGGCGTTAATCGTCACCGGGTGTAGCAAGGCCACACCGACCCCCGCGCCGCAGCCGACCAAGGCGGAGGCGGCCCCCGCTCAGCAGCAGGCTCCTGAAGCGAAAGCGAAGACGCTGGTTCTCGGCTTCACTGCTTCCCAAACGGGGAAGTACGCGAAGGAATCCAAGGAGCAGACCCAGGGTATTCAGCTTTGGCTGAAGGATCTGGAGAAGAAGGGGGGGCTCAAGCTCTCCGACGGGACGGTGGTGAACTTCAAGGTGAAGTACTACGACGATGAGAGCACCAAAGAGCGAGTCCAGCAGCTGTACACCAAACTCATCACCGAAGATGGTGCGGACTTGCTGATCAGCCCCTACTCCAGCGGTTTGACCGCGGCGGCCGCGGTGATCGCGGAGCAGTACGGGAAGATCATGATCACCACCGGTGCTGCTTCGGACTCCATCTACAAGCAGGGGTACAAGCGGGTGTACCAGATTTACACCCCGGCCAGCCGTTACCTGACCGGTGCGGTGGACGCGTTGAAGGCCTGGGACCCCAACGCGAAGAAGGTGGCCGTGGTGTACGAGAAGAGCAAGTTCGCCACAGGCGTGGCCAAGGCAGTGAAGGCCTACGCGGAGAAGCAAGGGCTGGAAGTGGTGCTCTTTGAGGGCTATGAAGCGGGCACCACCGACTTCAACCCCTTCATCAACAAGATCGAGGCCGCCAAGCCCGACGCGATCATCGGTGGTGGGCACTTCCAGGACGGCTCCACCTTCGCCAAGCAGCTGTACGAGAAGAAGACGCCGGTGAAGATGGTGGCCATCCTTGTGGCGCCTGCTGTGCCGGAGTTCGCGGAGCTGGGTGATGCGGCCGTGGGCGTCATCGGCCCCAGCCAGTGGGAATCCATCGCCAAGTACTCGCCCGAATCGGCCAAGGCCGCGGGCCTGACCTGGTGCGGCCCCACCATTGAGGAGTTCGTGAGCGGGTACAAGGAAGCGTACGGCTATGAGCCGGGCTACCACGCCGCGGGTGGCTATGCCGCAGGTCTGGTGCTGGAGCGGGCCATCAAGATGGCCGACAGCACGGATCCGGATGCCATCACCAAGGCCCTGGACGCGATGGATGTGATGATCTTCTTCGGTCACATCAAGTTCGACACGGGCGAAGCCCACGGTCTCCAGATCGGCCACGATATGGTGTACCTCCAGTGGCAGAAGAAGGACGGCAAGGTGGTGCGTGAGATCGTGTGGCCCGAGGCGGCAAAGACCGCGGACGCGATCTATCCGTTGGAGCGGTAAGTCGGTAGGATGAATTCGAGGACCGGTGAGGGGGGAGGATCCACTCCCCCCTCCCTGTACGAAGGAGGCACCTGATGGACGTATTGCTTGCCTCGTTGGTTGACGGTCTGCTCATAGGTTTCGTCTACGGCCTGGCCGCAATGGGGTTGACCTTGATCTTCGGGGTTATGGACGTGGTGAACCTGTCCCACGGTGCGCTCATCGCACTGGGGATGTTCGGCGTGTATCTTCTTTTTACCGGCCTAGGCTTGAATCCCTATCTGGGATTGCTCATCGTGTTGGTTCTGGGTATCATCTTGGGGATGATCCTCTACGCGATTGCCATTCATCCCCTCCTGGATGGGCCCCACCTCTCTACCCTTCTCTCCACCTTTGCCGTGAGCATGATTATCATTGGGGTGGGGACCATGCTCTTCACCAGCACTCCCCGGAACATCGATATCAATCTAGGGTCCATGGTTCTGGGCCCTGTGCGTTTGCAGGGGACGCGCGTGGTAGCCGCGCTGGTGGCCATCCTGGTGGCCACAGGGTTGTACATCTTCATGTACCGCACCCATGTGGGGAAGTCCATCCGTGCTGTGGCCAACAACCGGGATGCCGCGGAATTGGTCGGTATTCCGTCGGTGCGGATTTTGGCCTTCTCCTTTGGCCTGGGCACCATGTTGGCCATGGTCTCGGGCGGCCTCATTGCCACCCTCTTCCCCTTTAGCATCCTTTCCGGCGGTACGTATGAGCTCAAGTCCTTTGTCATCTGTGTGTTGGGTGGACTGGGGAACCCGACAGGGGCTCTCCTCGGCGGGCTCATCCTGGGCCTGATTGAGGGGTTGATCCCGGTGTTCATGCCTGTGGGGTGGACCCCGGTTATTGAGTTCACCTTGTTCGTGTTGATCATTTTGATCCGACCATCCGGTATATTGGGGGCGCGATGATGATGCGATATGTGCGCGATCCAGCTCTTTGGTTGACCACGTTGGTCGTCTTGGTTGCAGGGGTGTGGCCCCTGATAACGCGTTCGGCCACCACCCGTGAGGATATGTTTCTCATCCTCATGTTCGTGACGTTGGCCTCGAGTTTGAACATTGTGTTGGGGTACACCGGGTACGTAAACTTCGGTCATATCGTCTTTTTCGGCCTGGGCGGATACATCGGCTTTTACCTCATCGCGGAGAAGGGATGGCATGTGATCCCCGCGGCTCTGGCCGCGTCCTTGGGGGTTGTTCTCTTCGCGGCCATCCTGGGCGGGATTATCCTCCGCCTGCGCGGTGCCTATTTCGCCCTGGCCACCATCGGCGTGAACGAAGCCGTGCGCTCGTTCATCGTCAACTGGGATGCGGTGGGCGGCGCAGTGGGCATGGAGATGAACTTCTCCCGATACCAGGATTACGGAGGGCCCATGAACGCCCTCTGGTTCGCGTATATCCTCCTGCTCATTGTGACCCTCGCCAGTGTGTTGTTGAGTTACTTCGTTCGCACGTCCAAATTCGGGTTGGGGCTTTTGGCCATCCGGGAGGATGAGGATGCCGCCCTGGTGTTGGGCATCCCCGCTCCCAAGGCGAAGACCATCGCCTTTGCCCTTTCCGCGATCTTCCCAGCTATCGTGGGAACGTTGTTCTTCTTCAAGAACGGGAACATCGAACCGGGGGACGCGTTCCGCCTCCACATGTCTGTGGAGGGGATTGTGATGATCATGCTGGGGGGCTACGGCACAGTGATGGGACCTGTTGTCGGCGCGGCCACATACGAGCGCCTGCGCGGGTTCCTGTTGACGAGTCCCCTGTTCAAGAACCTCCAGTTGGCCTTTGCAGGCGTTTTGCTCCTGCTCATCATCATATTCGTGCCCAGCGGCGTTGTCGGCTGGTTGCGTAACCGGTTCCCGAAAGTGCGGAGGATATTGGCATGAGCGTCATTCTGGAAGTCGATCACGTGACCAAACGGTTCGGCGGGCTGGTCGCGGTGAACAATGTGTCCTTCCAGCTCTATGAAGGGGAGATCCTCGGGCTCATCGGCCCTAACGGGGCCGGTAAAACCACGTTGTTCAACTGCATCAACGGGGTGTACACACCCGAGGAGGGACGTATCCTCTTCAAAGGTCAGGACATCACCGGCCTGCCCCCGTATAAAGTAGTGCGCATGGGCATTGCTCGGACCCACCAAGTGGTTCGGCCTTTGAACGAGTTGAGCGTCCTGGAAAATGTGGTCGTCGGCGCCTGTTATGGACGGGAGAATCTCTCTCTGGAAGAGGGCCGTCGGACAGCTGAGGAGGTGTTGGAGTTTGTGGGCCTGGCGGATAAACGAAATGTCCTCGCGGGCAAACTGAACGTGGCAGAGAAGAAACGCCTGGAAATGGCCCGCGCGTTGGCCGCTCGTCCCTATCTCCTGCTCTTGGATGAAGTGTTGGCCGGCCTCAATCCCACCGAAGTGGCCCGCATGCTCCACGTCGTGCGCAAGATCCGAGAGGAAGGGGTGACGATCTTGATGATCGAACACCTGATGCACGCGGTGATGAACCTGTCCGATCGGATCATCGTGCTGGATTACGGGAGCAAGATCGCCGAGGGAACACCCAAGGAGGTGGCTAATAACCCGAAGGTGATCGAAGCATACTTGGGTGATCCCGATTTGGCCCTCAGCCTGGTGGAGGAGCGAACATGATGATCTTGGAAGCGCAACATCTCTCCTCGGGATACGGAGAGTTACAGATCTTGTGGGATGTATCCATCGCCTTGCAGCAAGGACGCCTGACTACGGTGGTGGGCTCCAACGGCGCGGGGAAGACAACTATGCTGCGCACCATTATGGGGTTAATTAAACCCTGGTCGGGAAAGGTCGTGTTCGACGGCCAGGATGTGACCCATCTTCCACCCCACAAGAAGGCGGAGATGGGGCTCATCCTCATCCCCGAAGGACGCCAGCTTTTCACGGAGATGACGGTGTTGGAGAACTTGGAGATGGGCGCGTCTCCTGCTCGGGCCCGTCCCAAGATGAAGGAGAACTTGGAAAAGGTCTTCGAACTCTTCCCCCGCCTCAAGGAGCGTATGCACCAGAAGGCGGGTACGTTGAGCGGTGGCGAGCAACAGATGCTGGCCCTTGGCCGGGGCATCATGGCCGACCCCATTGTGTTGATGTTCGATGAACCCTCCTTGGGGTTGGCTCCCTTGCTGGTGATCGAGCTCTTCGACATCATCAAGCGCCTCAAGGCCGAGGGGATGACCATGCTCCTCGTGGAACAGAACGTCCACCTGGCGTTGGCGGTGAGCGATTACGCGTATGTGCTCAGCGAAGGACGCATCGAGATCGAGGGCGAGGCGTCTGTGGTACGCCAGATGGACGAGGTCCGAGAGGCATATCTCGGCATCTGAGACGGTTTGGCCTTGTTCAGAGATGGGGCGTGCAGAACCAGTCTGCACGCCCTTTTTTGTGTCCGACGTGTTATTGCCGTGGTCGGCGTCGCCGTTTCCGTCGGCCCTTTGTCCGAGGACGTGGTTGGACCGGCCGACGGGGATCGATGTTCAGCGCGTGGAAGAGGGCCCGTACTTCCTCCGGCGTCAGATCTCGCCATTCCCCTGGTCGAAGGGTTCCCAACGTGAGCGGTCCGATGGCCGCACGAACCAGACGTAGGGTGGGATGGCCCACAGCAGCGGTCATACGACGTATTTGACGCTTGCGGCCTTCCCGGAGGGTGATCTGCAGCCAGGGCGTGGGATGATAGGGGCGAACGGGCCTGGGTTGAACAGGGGGTGGCTCGGGGAGTCGTATCACCTCCGCGGGCGCTGTTTTCTTCCCTTTGAGCACAATCCCATCGCGGAGCTGTTCGAGCGCGTCTTCGTCGGGGATGCCTTCGACCTGCACCCAGTAGACTTTGGGCAACTTCCACCGGGGATCGGTCACCCGGTGTAGGACCCGTGGGTCATCGGTGAGGAGCAAGAGCCCCTCGCTATTCATATCCAACCGGCCGGCCGGGTACACGTCCGGGATGGGGATGTAGTCGGCCAAGGTTGGTCGTCCTTCCTTGTCCGTGAATTGGGTTAGCACACCGTATGGTTTGTGAAAGAGAATGTATCGGGGCATGGCGATCTTTTGTTGACCGAGTAATGGATAACGAATCGGCGGGGCCGGGAAAAAGGGTGAGTTCGTCCTTGATATTCCAACCGGGCATACAAAACCCCGCCATCCTATCCCTACAATAGCGGTCCCGCGTCCTACGGGCTTTCATCCCCTCCTAAGCAACCAGCGGCCCAGGTTTTGATTTTCACGGAAGAATAAGTATACTCAAATTGACAGGAACAGAAAAACCCATCCCTTTGCGCCCCCGTAGCTCAACCGGACAGAGCGGCGGACTTCTAATCCGCGGGTTGCAGGTTCGAGTCCTGCCGGGGGCGCCTTGTCAT
>JAADDB010000090.1 GCA_013154135.1 Chloroflexota bacterium | reverse complement strand
CAGGCCACAAGTGAGGCGAGTGGGTTCGCGGATACCGATATTGTTCGTTTTGGCCAAAATTGGACTTTGAAAACAGGGGAGACCCTTGACGGGGATGTCATTCTCTTCGGAGGGAATGCGACCATTGAGCCGAAGGCGACTTTGAAGGGGGATTTGGCCGTCATCGCGGGGAATGCCCAAATTGCCGGCACTGTCACAGGGGATGTGAGCGTCATTGGAGGGGAACTGGTCCTCCAGGACTCATCCCGGATCCAGGGCGATGTGAGCGTCGTTGGAGGGAAAATCCAAAGCACCTCCAACGCGCGGATCGACGGGGATGTCCAGTTAGGGAACCTCTCCCATGTCCTGTGGAGTCGTCCACTACTCCCCATGCGAGGTGCCCATTATCCCGATCCCGGGTCTCCTGAGTGGATTTTGTGGCTCATCGGGCGTACCCTGTGGGGAATTTTCAGCGCCTTGTTGACCGCAATCGTGGTGGCTTTAATCGGCATTCTCATTGTGTCCATCTGGCCCCATTCCTTGCAGCGGGTTGTCAAAGCCGTGGTCCAGGCGCCTATGCCCTCGTTCTTCGCCGGCCTGGCAAGCACCGTCGCGGTGATTGTCTTGGCCGTCCTCCTCATGATAACCGTCTGTCTGCTGCCCTTCGGCCTGTTGCTCCTCCTCGCGTGGCTGGGGATCAGTCTATTCGGCTGGACGGCAGTGGGATATGTGGTGGGGCAGCAGATATGGGAAGCCCTTCGGTTGGAGAAAACGTCCGACGTGTTGCCCACGGGGGTAGGTGTCTTCCTCATCACCCTTCTTTCCGCCATCCCCTGTATAGGCACTCTCTTCGCCTTGCTCATGGGTATGATAGGGATTGGAGGCGTCCTGCTGACCCAATTTGGCACCCGGCTCCCGCAACAGGCAGCCGAATGACCGAATAGAGGGTCGGATACCGAACCGTGGTGGGCCGGTTTCCAGCCGGTCTACCACGGTTCGGTCCCTTCACCCCTCGGGCAGAGGGACAAGCTGGTACAGATCCTCTACCCGTCGGATCGTGCGTACCCGTTGGAGAAACACGGCTAAGGAGGGGCTATCCTCCCGGAGTTTGCGCAACCGTGGCGCGATGGGGTCATGCGAGGGCGCGGCGGGGCCAGTCCGATACGTCCCGTGAAAGGCAAAGTAGGCCTGGTTCAACTTGCGAATGTAATATCCATGCGCTACAAAGAAGCGACGGCGCTCTTCCATGTAGCGCTCTGCTTCCTCCACCTTTCCCTCTGCCAGGAGTTTGTCAACGGTCTCACGGGTAATGCGCATTTCCCGCACAAAATCGAAAGTAGGGGTAGGTGTTGGGGTAGGGGAGGATTGAGCCTTCGTGGGTTCCGGCGTAGGCGTTGGTGAAGGTGCGAGTTCCGGGTAGAACCGCCTCAAGGCTTCCCGGCCGACCTCCTGTCCCACCATATCGGCTACCGTCTCGTTAATGGCCGACATCTCCGGAGAATCGTGATAGTGGCGTCCCAACGGATAGGCTATGAGATAGGTGTGGGTCCACTCGTGGGCGATTGTGCTCAAGATCCACTCCAATGAGGCCCTATCAATGATCATAGTCGGCCACGTGGAGAAGCCCCCAATCCCCTCCACCAAAGCACTGGTGTTGGGCAACTCCCTTTCCGCTTCCTCCTCTATGGCCTCGCGTGTTTCCAGAGAAAGCTGGGGTTTGAGGTGAATTCCCAAACGTAGCTCGATATGATCGCGGTAAGAGAGAATCAGGTAATAAGGGGGCTCGGTGAACTCGAAGACCACAGGAGGGAGGGGTTTGCCCAGCCATCCCAAGTCCTCATCTTCTAGAACCGTGCTCACCTGGCTGGCGAGAATGCGTTCCACGACCGCTTGCCGGCGTTCTTGCTGTGCCCGAAGGGCCTCCACCTCATCCTGAAGGGGGCGTATCTGCGCGTAGACATCAGCACGAGCAGCAGACGTCGAAGCTTCAGCAACCCGCCGTTCAATGTCCCCTTCCAACGCTCCTATGCGTTGGGCAACGTGGAGGTAATCCAGCACCAACGTTTTTGCCTCGGACGAGTCCGGCGGCGGGGGATGAGTGGTCAGACGTTTGTACGCCTCCCGGGAGAGGGCTTTCACCTCCCAGCGGGGGATGCTAAATCGATAGGGGGCCACAAGGCGATAGGCTTTGGCTTTGTACGGATCGCGGTTCAGGTGAGCATGCAGGTAGACCCCTCCGATGAGGAGGAGGACCAGAAGGAGGACTAAGAGATAAACCGGTCGAACAGATCGTTTCGCTCGCATATATCAGTTGGCGTCAAGGTATGGGGACCTGGAGGGCCCGCCCGCTCCGTTTTCGTCAAAACAAAAAGGCCGGACCGTTGAGGTCCGGCCAGGTGGCCCATAGGGGGTTCGAACCCCTGTTACCGGCTTGAGAGGCCGGCGTCCTAGTCCACTAGACGAATGGGCCGTCGCAATTTCGTGGCTATTATAGGCAAAACAGCCGACTTCGTCAAACCGAACACTCCACCTGGCAGCATGTCCATCGCCCGATGGGCCGACAACATTCGGTAATGCCCGGGGAGCGGACCCGTCCGCGCCCCAGGCAAGTGACCTCCTTGCACAGAAGGGGGGCATTCCTTTGTACGGAAGAGATAGGCAGGTGGATTTGATAAAGGGAAAAACGTGGAGTATCCTTAACCTCCAGATTTCCCAGCCATTCCATCCCCCATGGGAGGAAAGCATGCGCTTTGATGTGAGTATCATGGCCCCATCCCTGTCCGAAGTACCGCGCTATGTCCAAGTCGCTGAAGAGGTCGGGTTCGATGCCCTGTGGACGAGTGAGACCCAACACGATCCTTTTCTGCCCCTGGTCTTGGCTGCCGAACACACCCAGCGCATCGGGCTCGGGACCGCGGTAGCCATTGCCTTTCCTCGCAGTCCTATGGTCACGGCCCATATTGCCTGGGATCTCCAGGCCTTCTCGCAAGGGCGACTGTACTTGGGCCTGGGGACTCAGGTGAAGGCGCACATCGAGCGCCGTTTTGGCATGCCTTGGGAAGCACCTGTCGCCAAACTGCGGGAGTATATCCTAGCCCTGCGAGCTATCTGGGATTCGTGGCAAACGGGTAAGCGATTGAACGTCCGAGGACGATTCTACAAGCTTACCCTGATGACGGACTTCTTCAACCCCGGCCCCATCGCCCATCCTCATATTCCCATCTTCATCGCGGGAGTGAACCGAGGGCTGATCACCCTGGCCGGTGAACTGTGCGAAGGGTTTCATGTTCACCCCTTCCACTCGGCCCGTTACCTGAAGGACGTTTTCCTGCCGACTTTGGAGGAGGGCCTGCGCAAGGGTGGGCGACATCGGCAGGATATACAGTTGGCGTCCACGGTGTTCGTCATCACCGGGCAGAACGAGGAAGAAATGAACCAGACCAGGGAATGGGTGCGCCGCCAACTGGCCTTTTACGCGAGCACGCCCACTTATCGCTTAGTTCTGGAGTTGCATGGATGGGGAGAAGTGGGGGAACGCCTCTCGTATTTGGCTGCTCGCAAGCGTTGGGAGGAAATGCCCAAGCTGATAACGGATGAGATGCTGGCCACATACGCGGTGGAAGCCCCGTGGGACCGGCTGGCCGAGGCCCTGCTGGCACGCTACCGCGGACTTCTGGACCGCATTGCCCTTTATTATCCTTTCCAACCAGAAGAGAAGGAACGCTGGTATTCCCTTCATGAAGCGTTCGCCCGTGCCGGAAGATAGAACGTAGGCAGAGACAACGTGGCACCCCGCGGAGGGCGGACCCGTCCGCCACCCAGGTGTAACGGAGTTTTGTCGTCAATCAAGCCTATATCACAGGGAGTGAAGCTATGAACGAGAGGAACACCAACCACGACCGTTTTCGTCGCCCCATGCGATCTGACGTCATCAAGAAGGGCTTCGAGCGTGCACCTCACCGGAGCCTCCTGCGCGCGACCGGTGTCATCCGTCGAGATGAGGACTTTCAAAAACCCTTCATTGCCATTGTCAATTCCTATGTGGACATCATCCCCGGGCACGTGCACTTGAAGGAATTTGGGGAAGTGGTGCGAGAGGCCATTTGGGAGGCCGGAGGTGTCCCGTTCATGTTCAACACCATCGGCATCGATGACGGTATCGCCATGGGACACTTTGGGATGAAATATTCCCTGCCGAGCCGGGAATTGATTGCGGATAGTGTGGAAACCATGGTGGAAGCCCACCAGTTCGATGCCATGATCTGCATCCCCAATTGCGACAAAATTACGCCGGGCATGCTCATGGCGGCAATGCGCCTGAATATCCCGACCATCTTTGTCTCGGGAGGGCCCATGGCGGCAGGGCGCTTACCCGACGGCCGCATTGCCGACCTGATCTCCGTGTTCGAAGGGGTGGGGGCTTATAAGGCGGGGCTGATTGACGACGAGGAGCTTTACACCCTGGAACGATACGCGTGTCCCGGGTGCGGCTCCTGTTCGGGGTTGTTCACCGCGAACAGCATGAATTCCATCTGCGAAGCCTTGGGTATCGCTTTACCGGGGAACGGCACCATTCTGGCCACAGATCCCCGAAGAAAGGAGCTCGCTCGCCAGGCCGCCCATCAGTTAATGTACTTGCTGGAACACGACATCCGCCCGCGGGATATCATGACGGAGGAGGCGTTTGACGACGCGTTTGCCCTGGACATGGCCATGGGTGGTTCCACAAACACCATTCTACATTTGTTAGCCATTGCTCGAGAAGGGGGAATCGAGTATCCCTTACAAAAGGTGGATGAGATCAGCCGCCAGACTCCAAATTTGTGCAAGGTAGCCCCTTCATCTCCGTACCACATGGAAGATGTGGATAGGGCAGGGGGGATTAGTGCCATTTTGTGGGAACTGTCCAAGAAGCCAAACACGTTGCACTTGGACCGGATCACGGTGACGGGGAAAACATTGGGGGAGAACATTCAAGGGCAAAACACACGAGATCCGGAGGTCATTCGTCCGCTAGAGAATGCGTATAGTCATGAGGGAGGATTGGCCGTCCTCTTTGGTAACCTGGCTCCTGAGGGGGCTGTTGTGAAGACCGCGGGTGTCTCGCCAAAGATGATGGTGCATAAAGGCCCGGCTATCGTGTTCAACTCCCAGGAAGAGGCTGTTGAGGGCATCTTGGGGGGGAAGGTGAAACCGGGACATGTGGTGGTCATCCGGTACGAAGGCCCGAAAGGGGGGCCCGGGATGCAGGAGATGTTAGCGCCTACGGCTCAGATTATGGGGATGGGGCTCGGGGAATCGGTTGCGCTCATCACCGATGGTCGATTCAGCGGCGGTACCCGAGGGGCCTGCGTGGGCCACGTAAGTCCGGAGGCCGCAGCAGGCGGTCCCATTGGGCTTATCGAAGATGGCGACATGATTCTCATAGACATTCCCAATCGTCGGCTGGAATTATTACTAAGCGAAGAAGAATTGGCTAAACGCCGAAGGGAGTGGCAGCCTCTGAAGCGGGAAGGGTTGCCCCCGTATCTGCGCAAATATGCACACATGGCCACTTCTGCCAGCCAGGGAGCCATCCTGCGATGGGAGGAGTGATTGGGGACAAAGGCGGCAGTTGGGGAGCGGATTAACCACATATCACGTTAGGGGTCGGTTTTGTCGGTGTCTTCGTGACAAAGCTCCTTCCTTGTGCGTGACGGCGGACTTTGCTTCGCTTCCACGCACGAAGAAGGCTTGTCCGGCCGTGGTACGGGCTGAAGCCGAGAGGCTCCGCCCAACGAGCAGAGCTTCTCGGCTTCAGCCTTTCTTTGCCGGGTTTGGTTTATACTAGTACTTTTATGTCAAGTAAGCAGTGGAAGACACCTCGGCAGCCTCTTCGACAGGAATATCGGCCGCCCGAAGCGTCGCCCGAATAAGACGAACAACTTTGGCCAGCGAACAAGATTCAGCTGCACCTCGGCGGCGGACGGGTCCGTATCTCAGCGGGATATCGACGTCATCGCCCCGTGCCAGAAGACAGTTGGTCTCTGAGGCGTGGAAACAGGAAAGACAGAATCCTTTTCCACTTTCCCAAACTGCCACATTCTCTCTAAAGCCCAAGCCTTATTCTAACGACGAATTTTCTACAGCGTCTGTTGAGGTATCGACGAGGGTGTCGGGCATTGTTGAAACCGATTCGTGTGTCTTTCTCGCCAATGTTTCTACAGCATTGGACTGATCAGACATGACTACGCGCATACCCTCTCCCCCACCCTCCCCTTCATCAATAAGTGTGTCGGGAGGAGTAAGGTCCGGATATGGCGGACGATCGAGCAGGCGAGCGTGCACGTAACGAGCTAGGATGCGAAGTGTGGCCAAAAAGGGAGCGGCCACCAGGGCTCCAAGTACTCCCCCCACCTGCGCTCCGACCACGATGCCGACCAGGACCAAAAATGGGTGCACATTGATCGCGCTCCCCACAATCCGAGGCACCAGGATGTTGTTCTCCAGTTGCTGGATGAGAGTGTACAAGCCCACTGTGATGAGAGCGAACTCCCAATGTGGGATGTGGAAGCGCGTGGACCCTTGGATAAGGGCCACCAACACGGCCGGCACAGTGGCCAGCACAGGACCTAAATTGGGGATGATTTCCAAGGCCCCGGCGATCAGGGCCAGCGGAAAGGCCCCGGGCATGCCGATATAGGTAAGGGAGACCCACGTAAGAGCAAAAATGACAAAACACAAAAACAACTGCCCTCGCAAATAACGACGCCAGGTATAGGAGATCTCATCAATCAGGCGGGAAATCTCCGGATGATAGGATTCGGGAAAAAGCTCATAAATACGAATTCGCAGCCGGGGAGCGATGAGCAACAAGTAAAACGTGTAGAGAAGGGTGAGGAAAAAGGCAAATATGGCACTCAACACCTGAAAGACAAACATCCCAGCCGTCGTAGTAGCGCCCAAGAGCACATTCAACGTGGTCGACAAAGCGGTTTGCAACGCGGTAACCAATTGCCCCATGCTGGGAATCATTTTCCACCAATCTCCCTCTTGAAGCCACGTAATCCACACGGAGACATAGGGAGAGAAGTCGTATGGCCGGCTCAAGATGCTGCCCTTCATGAAGCGCGTGAGCAATTGGATGAGCCAATTCAGAAAACGTTCGGTCAAAGCCTGGGGGTCAAAGTGGATGGCCTGTAGTTGCTCGATGAGGAGGGGAATACCAATGATCGGGAGCATGAAAAGAGCAGCCAAGAAGAGGAGGTATACGAGCAACGTGGCAAGTATCCGGGGAATGTGCAGTCGGGTCAACAGCGTGACCAAGGGGTGCAGGACAAAAGCCAACAGCATAGACCACAGAAGCAGCGGCAAGATGGAACGGGAAATGTACACGAGCCAAGCCAGCACGATCAAGGAGAGCCCCAGGACAAAGCGCTTGGTTTCCGGGGACCAGGTCTCCATCTGCCAACGGGATGTACGGGATGCTTGGGACGTCGTCTGTTCTGGCGCCATGCTTTCTCCTCTCCGAGCACGTTTGAATACCCCATGGTGTGACCAAGTATAGCATGAACCGCCCCCCTTCTCAAGGAAGAAGGCTGCTTGCAATACCCTCATAGCCCTTCCGCCCCGCGCGGCGCCAAAGGCCCGGGGTTGCCAGTCCAAGCCCTGATGGACCCACAATGCCGGTCCCGGCTTTGACAAGAGAGACGCTTCATGATAAATTGGAAGGTGCAGCAGCATCATCAGTTGACCCGTTGATCCTGAAGGGTGGACACGAAGGCAACCTTTACCCCGCCCTTTAGGACAAGCAACAACGATGGAAGGGGGTGAAATCGGCAACGACATACGCCAATGACCGTACGGCTTTCGCCCTGGGCGTAAAGCCGGGCTTGGTCTGTGGCCCGTCGACGCCAACCGGGACACCGGATTGAGCCCCCTCGGCCGTCTGCCTGGCACACAGGCAGGCACCATCCAATCCTGTGCTGTGGGCACAGAAGAAAGGAGGCTCTTTATGGAGAGGCTGTTGACATCTCTGGGGGAGCTACAGGGGACGGCCGAGCATGTCGCTCTGGGGCGTCACCTGATCGCCGAAGTGTGGTCAGGGAATCCTCAACTGTTAGATGATCCAACCTACCTCCGCGAGAGCGTTTTGGCCGCTTGTGAGGCCGGTAATTTGACCGTATTGGACGTCTTAGTCCATGAATTCTCTCCCCACGGTGTCACTCTTGTCGCGCTCCTCGCGGAATCCCATCTTTCCATTCACACGTGGCCCGAACACGGCTACGCGGCCGTGGATGTGTTCGCCTGCGATGGCGACCCCGAAAAGGCCCTCGATGTCTTGACCGAACGCCTACACGCGGTCCATGTAGAGGTCGCTCATATGGATCGCGGCATCCTCTGGACAGGAGCGCCCTTTGCCCCGCGTCAGTGAGCAATCATACGCAGGTGGTATACTCGAAGTATCCTACGCTGGCAGGTGGGTCATCACCCCGGTACGTGAATGGCGGTACCGGGGTGTATCCCCCTACCAGCAGATCGACATCGGAGAAGTGCCCTACCTGGGAACCGCCCTGTTTCTGGACGGATGGCTCCAATTAGCCGAGGCCGATGAGTACATTTACCATGAACACCTCGTTCTCCCGGCCCTGCTGGCCCATCCTGCCCCCCGCCGTGTGCTCATTTTGGGCGGCGGAGATGGATTGGCGGCCCGGGAAGTATGGCGTCATCCAGACGTGGAGCACCTGACCCTCGTGGATCTAGATGCCCAAGTGGTCGAGGCCTGTCGAACCCATTTGGCCCATTTACAGCAGGGCGCCCTGGATGACCCCCGACTCCACCTGGTTATCGGGGATGCACGTGATTTTCTACGCGAAGCCACCCAACCCTTTGACGTCATCTTGGTCGATCTCATCGACCTGATGCCCGACACGGTCCCCCTGTTTGAGGATGTATTTCAGCATGTGAAACAAGCCCTTCACCCTCAGGGGCTCGTTGTCGTCCACGCCCCCGATCCGGGCCCTCCCCTTTATGAGGGGCTCTTCATGGTTGCGTTCATGCGCCGGTACTTTCCGCACGTGGTGTGGTATAAGGCCTTTATATCCAGTTTCGGGGAAACGTGGAGTTTTGCCATTGGCAGTTTCCAACAGAGGCCCGATCTCCTCACGGCCGATGAGTGGAAAAAACGCGGGGAACGCTTAACAACACCCCCGCGCTCCTTTGTCCCTTATGCCTTACCCGGGTATTTCCTCCATCCCGAAGCTGAGGAGGAACGCATTAACGCCATCCTCTCCGGCGACTTCATCCCCTCATTGGAGGAATGGCCGGCTGTGCTCCTTTCAGCCGACGAGATGGAACAACTCACACAGCTTATCACTCGCGAAGCAACATAAAACAGCCCCCTGGCGGAGCAACGCCACCGCCCGACACGTTACTCCGCCGGGACATGGTCATGGGACAACTGAACTTTGGGCTTTGACCGACCGGCCCTAGGATCAACAACCGGAGGGAACTGGCCGGACTTTGTCCGTCTTGCCAGCCATCAAAAACCTGCCCAGGGCCGGCGTGTCCCAAGTCCAGTTGGATGAGCAGTACAGGAGTTACTGGTGACGCGCATTCTGTTCATCACGGCCGATCCCAAAGAGCGAGAACGCGCGCTCAAACGTTGGCGGGATCTGAATATCCACGTTGTCCAGTCCGTCCGCGAGGCGGTTGCCTGGGCTCGCGATCATCAGCCCGAGCTCACGTGTATTGACCTGACGACTCTCGACAGTCAACCCAAGACTTTGCTCACCCGCCTCAGGCGAGTCGCCCCCGGACAGGCCTTCGTGCTCATCCTCGGCGGGGACGATCACAAACCTGCGGAATTAGACGTGGATGCCTACCTCCGCAAACCCTTCAACAAACGCATGTTTCGCTCTCGCGTGAACGCGGCCCTGCGAGCCCGGAACGCGGACATCGTTGAAGTAGGGGAGTTCCGCCTGGACACACGCACACGCACCCTGCACACGCCGCACGGAAGCGTGCATCTTAGACCTCGCGAACAAACCCTCCTGTTGGAGTTGATGCGTCGGGCCGGGGAAGTTGTTCCTCGGGAGGATCTGGTTCATGTGCTCTGGCACACCTCCTACCCGGATGACACCCGGGCTTTGGACGTACACATGTCCTGGCTTCGGCGGAAACTGGAGCCAAACCCGCGAAAGCCCCAATACCTTCGCACCGTATACGGAGTGGGATACCAGTTCTTACCACAAGAGGAGAAAGAAGAGGAAGACGACGAGTAGGAGAACCGGGTATCGGATGTCAGATATCAGGCCTGGTATAAAGTGAGGCGCTCATACCTGACGTCCGATACCCCTTGTCGGAGTCATTCTCGGCCGTCGCTTACGCTTCAGAGGAGCGTTTCGCCTCATTCAGGCGCTTCATCAGGCGAGACTTCTTGCGCGCCACCGTGTTCTTGTGCAGGACGCCCCGTTCCCACGCCCGGTCCAACGCGCTGATGGCTTGGTGCACCATATCCTCGGCTGCTTCCAAGTTTCCCTGGTCAATGAGCTTGAGCGCCTTCTTCACAAAGGAACGGGCCCGTCCCTTGTGCATGCGGTTGCGCAAGCGTCGCTTCTCATTCTGTCGTACGCGCTTAGCAGCAGATCGTGTGTTCGGCAAGGCTATTCCTCCTAATTCTCTTGGATGTTTGGGTACTCAGACTGGCTTATAAAAGACGGGCTTCGTATTCAGCCCGTCATCTTACGTGTTAACCGGCCATCATCAACCGTTACATAGACCCTCGCTTCCCAAACCTCACACATATTACACACAAATCGTGTAGCTACCAAATTTACTTCGCTTTGTGGAGAGGTGCCGAGTCGGTGCCCACTCTGCTCCCTTCGTCCGTGTTGAGCGCCCTCAAGAGCGATTCGTCCACGCGAGGGTAAAGGGCCCAGATAGTCGTCCACGCGCTTAGGGAGCCGGTTATCACCCGCAGAAGGGGCGAACTCACCCGCATCCCAAACAACTGAGTCAGTCCATCCAAGGCTAAAGGTGCCAGGGAGAGCAAGTACCAACGCCAAGGCAAAGGACGCCAATAACGACGTGTTGCCCCGTAAATCATGCCTCCAAGGGCAAACGTGCCGTAAATGGCCAGATCCCGTTGGCAAAAGGCCATTTTATACCCGACCTCTGGAGAACCCACGTACAGGCGGCGTTGCCACATAGACGACGTTGGCGAAAGGCCATGAGAGTACAGCTCATTCAAGGTATAAGCCCATTTTTGCCCGAACAGGAAGAAAGAGCGTTCCGGCAGTTGATGACAAAATGGGCGATACGCGAGATAAAGCCCTTGCCCAAGCCGTTCCCAACCCAAGTGCATGAACACAGGCGCGAGGACGGCAAAGACCACATAGAAGAGAAAGGCCAGATTCACGAACAACAACCAATGGCGGACTCCCCAATCAATGGCCCGTTCCAAATAGCGGGCCACCCGGTGAGTCCACACATCCACAGGATGTTCCGACATGGCACCCTACTTCAGAATGGCCTTGAGGCCGGCATTCAAACTTCGCTCCCGGAGCATACCGGTCCAGCGGAGGGCCACCTTCCCCTCCCGCGTGATGAAGAAAGTAGTCGGCAGCCCCCTCACCAGATAGGCCCTTCCGACCACGCCGCGGGAATCCAAGGCCATGGGCAGGGACAAATTCATGGCCTTGCGGAACGCTTGCACCCGTTCCCGGTCCTCCTGTTCATCGATGGCCAGCATGATAAGACCATCCTTCTTGTACTTCTGGTAGGCGGCGTCTAACGCGGGCATCTCCGCCTTACAAGGAGGACACCAGGTGGCCCAGAAGTTCAGGACAACCGGATGGCCCTGCAAATCGTTCAAGGATATAGATGTCCCATCCTCGGAGACAATGACGAAATTAGGGGCTTTATCCCCTTCGGCAGGGGGAGAGGCAGAGCGTTCCACACTCTCCACCAGGTAAATAGTCTCCTTGACCTGAACTCCATCGGTATGGGCGCTGCTACCGTTCCCACCTTTGGAACACGCGGCCAAACCGACAATTAACAAGAACAACGCAAATCCCCACAACCAACGTCGCATTTCCGCACATCCTCCTCATGACAAAATGACTGTAAATGATCGGAGAGATTCCTACGAATGCCCCCCCGAGAGAGAAACCACATCCCCTTCCACCACACTTCCCACAGCGGCTCCGCTCAAATAACTCAAATACGCGGGTACCAGGGGGAGAACGCAAGGGGATAGGAAAGAAGCCAATCCCGCCAAAAAGGCGAAGACAAAGGAGATATTTCCCCCGCTCGTGTTCTCGGCCAATTGTCCTTCCACGTTAATGATAAAGCCCATCTCGGCCAAACTGCGCAAACTGTCCGTGAAGATGAGAATACCAATGAACAGGAGCAACATACCACTAATGAGACTTATCCACCCCAAGTGCCGTTTAAGACGGGGAAGAAACCCGGCCGCCCAACTGAACAAGGCCCCGGTCAGCAGAAAGGGGATGCCTAACCCCGCGGAATACACGGCCAAGAGAAGTGCCCCCTGGACGGCAGAGGCCCGTGTGCTGGCCAGCAGGAGAATTCCGGCAAGAATTGGGCCCACGCAAGGGGTCCAACCCGCAGCAAAAACAATCCCCACCAGGAAAGAAGTCCAGTAATTTCGCCCTCGCGTGGGATCCAGTTGAAGACGGAACTCCTTTTCAAAGATCTCCGTCCGGCTTCCGTAGAGGACGATGAGGGCAATCAGGCCCATTTCCAGCACCCGCAGCGCGGGCGGCGTAATACTACTGAACCAGTCCAGGACGGCCACAGCTAGCGCCAAGAGAATGTGAACCCCCAATGTCCACGGTCCCCCGGCCAACGTAGCCAACCCAAACATGGCTGCGTCCACATAGCGCAGATGGCTTAATTGGGTACCGTCCAGCCAATATGTTAAGCCGGCAACGATGAGGGCTAACAACACCCACCCTAACGGCTTGAGACGAAGTAAGGCTACGCGCAAACCGAAAACAACCAACATAATCCCCCCCACTCGCACCAGAAGTGGGGTCACATCGTATAGCGCGTATCCGATGAAGCCAACCGAAGCCCCCAAAATGGTGAAAATGAGGGTAAACCCCAAAACCAGGGCGACCGCGTGCCAAAACGTCTGGCGGGAAATTGCACTCATCGTCCTTTCTCGGCCTCCTTCACCAGAGTCTCCAACGCGCGGATCTCCTGTTCCAGGCTCTTCGTGCGCTGGATCAGGTAGAATACATAACCGAACGTCAAAAGCCAAATGGCGATCATGGCTGCGGTTAAGTAGACCATCGTGCATTACCTCCGTGCATATGAATTTATGACCCCGCGTGTTCCATCGGGTCGACTTCCGCCCCTCGGCTCAGTTGGGCATCCACCTGTTGGCGCAAGGCCATCACCCGCTCTTCCAGGAGCGCCACACGTACCCGTACAACAAGAAAGAGCAGAAAGACAAGCATGAACGTCCAAGAGGAGAACTGCATGGCGAAGCGGATGTGAGGGCCAAGGGCAAAGGCCCCTTTCGCTGCCGGATCCCCACCCCCGAAAACGGTCGGGTGGATGGTGCGCCAAAGGCGGATGGACATGAATGTGATGGGGACGCTGATAAAGGCGAAGGTGCCGTACACCGCGGCGAATCGGGCCTGGCGATCGGGATCCTCCACCGCGTTACGCAGCATTAAGTAAGCGGCATAGAGGAGGATTGTGATGGTCGCTGTGGTCAACCGGGGATCCCATGTCCACCACGTGTTCCATGTGGGGCGGGCCCAAAGGGAGCCCGATACGAGCACACCGATGCCGAAGAGCACCCCGATCTCGGCAGCCGATCGCGCGACCGCATCCCAAAAGCGCCGTCGGGTGAGCAAGTAGAGGACACTGCCGATGAAGTTAACCAACATACCCAGCCCGGCCATGACATTCATGCCCATGTGGTAATAGAAGATATGCTGGGCCTTGCGGGTCACCTCTGTCTGCAAATTTGATGGGTCTGGAGCGTATATCAACCCGACGTAGAAGTTCACGGCCACCATAATGGCGGCAAGGACTGTCAAGAGCTCTAACCATCCCCATTTCTTGTTCTGCATATCCCCTCCTATTCCTCTAACACGTAGTCAAAAGTCAAAAACGCGATGCCAAGGAAGATGACATCAAAGGCGATAAGAAGGCGTAAAGCCCCCATTTGTTCTGATAAGGGATTACCGTCCAAAATGCCCGCGGTTCCCTTGACGGCTGCGATGACAACGGGCACCATGACGGGCAGTAAAAGGACCGGCAACATGACCTCCCGAGCCCGGGTGTTCACAGCGATGGCCGAAAAGATAGTCCCCACAACAGCAAACCCCACTGTGCCCAGGCCCACAAAGAGGAGTACCGAGGGCATCAGGACGTTCACATTGAAAAGGACCACCATAATGGGCAACAGGATCACCTCGACCGCGAACATGAACACCAGATTGCCCAACACCTTGCCCAAATAAATGGCACTCCGGTCCACGGGGGCCAGGAGGATCCCCGCCAGACTGCCGCGATCCTGCTCCAGGATGAAGGAGCGGTTCAGGCCCAACATGCTGGCAAAAATAATGGCCACCCACATCACGCCCGGAATCACCGTTTGAGGCCGTTCGACCCGGAGATCGAAGGCGAAGTTGAACACCAGCACCGCGAGGATGGCAAAAACCAGCATCCCCGTCAGGATGTCCTTGGTGCGGAACTCCGCGCGCACATCTTTCCAGAAGATGGCCCACACAGCCGACCAAAACCTCATGCTGCCTCCTGTGCCACCGCGTCCAAATAGAGGCGGGAAAGATCTTGGACCTCCAGTCCCTCTGTTGGCCGATCGGTCACGATGCGCCCGCCCGCGAGCACCACAACCCGCCGGGCAAAGTCAACGCCCCGGGAGAGATTATGGGTGGTCAGGAGGATGGTGCGACCCTCCACGGCCACATCCTGGAGCAGGCGGGCCAACATGTTCGCGGCTTGGGGGTCCAGCCCTGTGTCCGGCTCGTCTAGGAGCAAGATGGGCGGATTGTGGAGAAGGGCTCGGGCAATGGTCAAGCGTTGGACCATCCCCCGGCTGAACGTGCGGACCAGGTCATCCCCGCGACGTGCCAACCCCACACGTTCCAACAGCTCATCTATGCGGGCGTCGGGTTCGGGCAGGCCGTACAACTGGGCGTAGAAACGCAAGTTCTCCCGCGCGGTGAGATCCGGGTAGAGGAGGGGGTGATGGCTGACGTAACCCAAAAGATGGCGCACCGCTTGCGGATGGCGCACGATATCCTCTCCCGCGACCGTTACCCGGCCGGCACTGGGTTTGAGCAACGTGGCCAGAATGCGGAGCAACGTGGTCTTGCCCGCCCCATTCGGGCCCAGGAGAACCACACTTTCCCCCGCTTCGATGTCCAAGGAAATGCCTTTGAGCACCACGGTATAACCGAAGCGCTTCACCAAGCCCCGCACGTGGATCATGCTTGTTCCTCGGGCGTTGTATCTTCATCCGCGGAAGGAGCGGTGTCCGAGCTGCCCTCCAGTTCAGTGGGGATATCCCCGAGCATTCGGGTCAGTTGAACGGCTTCGGCCATCAGGATATCCCTCTCCTCCCGGTAGGTGGCTTCGTCGACCTCGCCCGCCTCGAACGCGATGTCCAACTGGGCAATCAGGCGCAAGATCTCCTCCCGACGCTCCCTGAGAGCTTCTTTCGTCTCATCCTCCGAGGGCTTACGCCGCCGGGTGAGGTAGACCATGCTGCCCAACAGGAGAAGCCCCAACAGGAGGCTTAAGCCGACCCCGATTTGACGCACCAAGGAGGGAGGCGCCTCGTGGGGATTGGCCTTGCGCGCGGCCGCCAGATTGGTCAGCCGGAAGGTGACCGTCTCCCCTTTGTCCACCCGGGTCAACGTGTACATCTTGAAGGGAACGCCGTTCACATCCTGCGATTCCCCTTCCGTCGCGTTGTCCGGCACTTCAATGTGTTCCCCGCGGTCCGCGATGAACACCGTCAGCAGATCGATGGGCAAACTGACCGGATGGGCCAAGACGGCCTGGTTGTGTTCAATGGGAAGTTGGTATTGGAGGAGCAACCGGCGCACATCCCGGCCGGGAGGCAAGGGGAGTGTGTCGATGAGTTCGCCGTTGACCAGGAGAAAACGCTCCCCCAATTTTCCCCCATCCAGCCGGAGGTTCATCACCCCCGCGGGGAGCGCCCAACGGATGACAGCCCTTGCCCCATCCCGATCGGGCAAGGGCGTCCCGATGTAGGCCCGATCACCGGGGTTGTCGATGCCTATGAGCTCGCCGACGGTCAGCGTTTCCCCATCGAAGTCCATAAACCAGTGAGCACGCCCTGCTCGAATGCCCGGGTCCTCCTCCGTTGTCGCGGCCACCTGAAGGGTCGTGGTAATGACCGTCTGGCCGGGGAGAAACACCAACGCATCCGTGGCGTAGGGAACCCCTTCCCACTCCGTTTCCAGGTAGTAAATCATCTGGTGGGAAGTGGAGAGGCCTTCAAAGCGGAACGTGTTATCCGCTTTCACCGTGGTGGTAAGGGTCAAGGCCAGCTCTTCGCCCCCTCTCAGACCGAAAAGGGCTACGGTAAGGCCTTCGAAGTTTGCCTCCTCCCCTTTGGTCATCATCTCCACTGTTCCGGAGATGATCCCGTTCCCCTCCAGCGGCGCGCGGGTGGATTCGTAGCTCAAGGTCCGCACATAGGCCATGACCTTTTTCAGCGAATCATCGTCAAGCTCCTTAACCACAGAAGCATGGACATCCTGTTGTTTGACCCGTTGGGCCCATGCGTCGTTCGAGATGTCCACCCACGCGGCCCAAGAGGAGAGGTCGGGCATGTCGCCTTGGGCTTGGGGACCGTCGCCCTTGCCACTTTCCCCGTGGCACACAGCACAGGAGTCCTTGTAGATCTGAGCTCCCGCGTCGTACACATCTTGGGTGAGCCCCAAGTCGAACAGGTAAGCTGTGACCCCCCAAATGGCCACATCGTCCAAACGCACACCCCATGGAGGCATGCCCTTGTCCATACGGCCCTCTTTAGTGGTTTGGAAAAGTTCCCTGGGGGAACGTGTGTTTATGACCTGGGGGTCAGAGAAGGCAGTGGGTTGATTAGGAAGGCTTTTCGCAGCCGGCCCTTGTCCATCGCCCGCGGTGCCGTGGCAAGAGGCGCAGAATTCACTGTACACGCGCTTGCCTTCAATGGCCAAAGGATGTTGGGGAACCGCCATTTGGGCCGGTGCCGTAGGCGGTGGTGGGGTCTCCTGGGGGGTGGGAGAAGCCCATGCGGGCCGAATAAACAAGATAAACCCTCCTATGAGGAGGGCAATGAGAATCCAAATGTCCGATTGTCGTCTACGCACAGGTTGCATTATCTCGTCAGGACCTCCGTTATCTCTCACTTGGACGGGGATTCAACGCGGATATCCGTGGTAACCCCCTCTTCGTACCGGGAAGGACACTTGAGCAATAGGGACTTAGCTTCTACCACACCGTCAGGACGCAGTTTACCCTCCACAATGACTTCCGCAGCCTCGGTCATGTTGTCCGGCTTGACCCCTTTGAAGTAGATGGGCAAACGGGCGCCGTTGTCGTCCGACACTTCAAAGGTCAACTCCATGGTCTTGGGCTTCCACACAATCGTTTCGGCCAGGAGTTTGCCCGACACCCGGAGGGGTTTGCCGACCAGCTGGTCTTTTTGTTCCAGGACTTCCGTGGGCGTTCGGTAATAGGCACTGGTGGAATTCAGCGCTGAGACGGTTAAGTAAGCAACCGCGACCAGGATAAGAAGACCGCCGATGAGGAACTTCAGCCGCTTGTTCGCCCTTTGCGGGCGGGCAAGGGATTGGACTTGAGCCATGTGAATGTCCTCCTTTATGTCGATGCGTCCTGCATGGGTTCATCCGACTGCAAGATCTGAAGGGCCTGGTCTACAAACGGCTCTGGAACCAATATGTGCACTTGGGCGAGGGGACCTTGCGTGAGGCCGTAAACAGTAGCAATGGCTTCGCCGGAGAGGACAACCGGAATGTCCTCCGCCGCGAGGCGTCCTCGGATCACCTCAGCTTCGAGGCGATGGCCCGCGGTGTACACCTCGACCCAGGGAGTTTCCTCCGTGCCCCCCGGAGTGGTGGCATCTGCATGCCCGAAGTCGGCCGAGTCCCGTGCACGCCGGACATGATGCAGTAAGCTGTTGAACCATTTAGGCCATGTCGCTATAGTCATGGTCCGTGCTCTTCTCTTCCCCAATTCTCCGTGAGTGACCGATGTCGGTGAAAGGCCGTTCCATTGTACTCATTTGTAGGATAAGGGGCAAACGGCGTTCCCCAGCCGTGAGGAGTGAAGCCACTTTACTCATGCCGGACTGGCTAGAGCACCGATTTTTCAGATACGGGAGTTGCAGTAAAATGGGGCCAGTTGTCAGACAACAGACAAGGAGGAAGACCATGGCGTATCGGGTGCTCATCTGTGATCCTATCGCCGAGGAGGGTATTGCCTACCTGCGCCAGTACGCCCAAGTGGACGTGGCCGAAAAGCGACTTACGCCGGAAGAGTTGGCGGAACGGGTGGCCGATTACGACGCTTTAGTCGTGCGCAGCGCGACCAAAGTGCCCCGCCAGGTGCTGGAACGAGGACGACGGCTCAAAGTCGTTGGTCGGGCCGGAGCGGGCTTGGATAACATTGACGTGGAGGCAGCCCGGGAGTTGGGTATTGAAGTGCGAAACACCCCGGGCGCGAACAGCATCGCGGTGGCAGAGCACACCATGGGCCTGATCCTCGCCCTGGCCCGGCACCTGGTGGATGCGGTGAACAGCTTGAAGGCCGGACGCTGGGAAAAGAAACGTTTCCTCGGATTGGGGTTGGCCGGGAAAACATTGGGCATCGTCGGATATGGACGCATAGGCCGGGCCGTCGCCCAAAGGGCGCGAGCATTCGGCATGCATGTGTTGGTGAACCAACGGCGATTAACGCCCGAACTCGCGGTGGATACGGGCATAGAAGCGGTGGACCTGTACGAGCTGCTGGAGCGCAGTGATTTTGTCACCTTACACGTCCCCTTACGCCCGGAGAACATCCACATGATCGGGCGAGAGGAGTTGGCCCGCATGAAGCCCGGCGCCTTTCTCATCAACACATCCCGCGGGGCCATTGTCGACGAACGGGCGTTGTTGGACGCTCTTGAGCAGGGACATTTGGGGGGCGCGGCGTTGGACGTGTACGAGCAAGAACCGCCGCCTCCCGATTCACCGCTCATTCAACACCCCCGGGTCGTGTGCACCCCTCATATCGCGTCGCAGACAGAGGACGCACAACGCGCGGCCGCCGTTCAAATCGCGGAACAGATTGTGGAAGTCCTCTTGACATATGAAGCCCAACAAGCCCCCCTACCTCTGGTCATCCTCTCCCTGGCCGAAGTTCTACCCCACGAGCACGTGGATAACCGCCGTGTACACGATCTGGCCCAACGCCTGGAGGCGGACGGCGTCCTGACCAATCCGCCCATGGTCATACCATGGCAGGGGAAATACGTGGTCCTGGACGGGGCCACTCGGACGGAGGCGTTGCGGTGGCTCCGGTGCCCCCATGTGGTGGTCCAGCTGGTGAACCGGGACGAAGTTCAGTTGTACACCTGGAACCACGCGGTGCTTGAAAGCGCGGCCCACGTGTTGTTGCAGCGGTTCCGGACTCTTCCCGACATCCAGTTAGTACAAACGTCATTCCAGGAGTTGGAGGAAGGATTGAACAACCGACGTTATGTGGCCGGACTTGTCGCGGGCGAGGGCATGGTTTACGGTGTGGAGAACACCTCCGAGGTTCAAGGAAACGAAGTCCAAATCCTCAACCGCCTGGTTGACGCGTACATGTCCCAAAGTCAGGTGGAGCGGACGTTGGCCAGCTCATGGGAGGAACTGCGCCGAGAATATCCCGATGCCGCCTTATTGGTCCTCTTTCCCGAGTACACGACCGAGGAGATCATGTCTTTTGTGATGAGGGGACAACGAATGCCCGCGGGGATCACGCGCTTCGTGGTACCGGGCCGGATTTTGCGGTTGAATTTCCCCCTCCAAGTGCTGTGTTCAGAACAATCATTGGGGGAGAAGAATCGTCAGCTCCGGCGGTACCTGCAGGAACGCCTGGCCCGACGCCGCGTACGATACTACCAGGAGCCGGTCATTCTGCTTGACGAATAGCTGCGTTGCCCCCCATACGCCCGGCGCCGGACACCTGACGCATCTCACGCGGCCTTGCGGAGGGATTCCAATTTGAGGGAGAGGGTGCGGGAGACGCCGTCCTTGCCCATGGAGATGCCGTAAATCGTGTCCGCGGCCTCAATGGTGTAACGGTTGTGCGTGATGACGATGAACTGGATCTTTCGGGAAAGTTCCTTGAGGGTGTCCCGGAAGCGTCCCACGTTCGCCTCGTCCAGCGCGGCATCCACTTCGTCCAGGATGCAGAAGGGCGGAGGGCTGACGTCCAGGATGGCGAAGATCAACGCAGCAGCCGTTAATGCCCTCTCCCCGCCCGAAAGCATGGAGAGACTCTGGGTCCGCTTGCCGGGCGGTCGGGCTATGATTTCAATGCCCGTGGATTGAAAGTCGTCCGGCTGAGTGAGGACCAAACGGGCATTCCCCCCCCCGAACAGGCGCTCGAAGTACTCGCGGAATTTCCGGGCTACAGCCTGGAAGGTCCGCTTGAACTCCCGCTGCATGATCTGTTCCAGTTCTTCCAAAGCCTTCTTCAGATCGGCCGAGGCCTCTTTCAAGTCCGCTATTTGGGATTCGAGGAAGTCGTGCCGTGCTTTCAACTCCTCGTACTCCTGAGGAGCGTTGGGGTTGATGGTCCCCAACTGGCGCAGTCGGACCCGGAGGCGTTTGATCTCCTCCTCCAGGGTTTCAGGGATTTGGGTGACTTTGGGCAACGAGATGACCCCATTTCCAAAGGGAAGGGGGGATTGAGTGGGGTATGCTGGTTCCCCTTCCACTTGAACCAGGCCAAAGTCGTGTTCAATTTCCTCATGCAGGCGCTTTAGCGTATCCTCTGCCCTCTGCACGGCAAGGGTCAAACGGCCCAACAGGGATTCAGCCTCGTGGAGCCGGCGTCGTTCTCGTTCTAACTCCTGGCTCAAGGCTTGACGTTTTTCCTCCAGCGAGCGCAACTGGGCTTCTGTCTGGTTGGCCGGTTCCTCTAGCGCTTGTAGGCGCTTTCGTTGGGCTTCCAGCTGTTGACGGATTCGCGCCAGTGTCTCCTGCAGATGGGCAAGTTCATCCTGCAAGTGCTCAAGGCGTTCCCGGCGCGTGCGCAAGAGGGTCCGCTGTCGTTCCAAGTCCTCCTCAAGGGTTTGTCGGGTCTGCTGTAAGGTCAGACGGCGTTCCACCAAGGCCGCGTGTTGGGATTCCGTGCGTGTAAACGCCTCGCGCACGTCCCGGTCGTCAATAGCGGCCAACACTTCCTGTGCCCGTTGTTCCTCGGCTTTGGCTTGGGCCAGGGCTTCGGTCACGCGCGCATGTTCCTCCTGAGCCTGGACCAGGCGCTCTTGCAAGGTGGTCAGCTCTTCTTCCATGTGGGCGATGAGGGTTTGTTCCGCGTGGACGCGGCTTTCAGCTCGGCTGACTTCCTGCTCTAGACGTCGCTCCTCATTTTGGAGTTGACTTAGCTCCCGGACCAGAGCCTCCTTCTCCTTTTGGAGGGCGTTCTGCTTTGCCTTGGCTTTTTGCAAAGCCTCCTGGAGGTTGCGAACACGTGCTTTGGCTTCGTCCAACGCGTGCTCTGCTTCCTTGAGCCGGTTCGGCAACTCCCGGCGTTCCCGCTCGCGGGATAGGACCCCGCCCCGGGTGTGTTTTCCTTCCCCCCCGGTAACCCGACCGGAGCTCCGTACCAGTTCTCCGGCCAGAGTGACAATGCGCATGCCGCCGGCTCGGGGCAGCACCCGACGCGCGGTTTTCAGATCCTCCACCACCAGGGTTCGGTTGAGGAGGAGTTCCACCACCGGTGCCAGTTCCCCCTTCGCCTTCACCAAATCCGCAGCCAAGCCGATCACCCCCGCGTCCTTGGGAATGCCGATGCGTCGAGGAGGCCGGAGCGTGTCCAGGGGCAAGAAGGTCGCCCGCCCTGCGCGCTCCCGTTTGAGAAAGGCAATCGCGCGTTCCGCGTCCTCCCACCGCTTTACCACCACATCTTGCAAAGAGGCGCCCAGGGCTTCTTCAATGGCCCGTTCGTATTGGGATGGGACATGCAACAGTTCTCCCACAATGCCCACAATGCCGGGAAGATGGGCGCGCATAACCGCTCGGACTCCTGCATACAGTCCGGCCCCCTCCTCACGCAGGCGATTGAGGAGCTCCAGACGTTCTTGCATGTGGCGGATGTCCTCTTGAATGCGACGGACGTCCTCTTGGGCTCTGTCCAAGTGGGAGCGGACATGTTCAAGTTCTTGGGATGTGTCCTGTATCTGCTGTTCCAGGCGGCGGAGGTGCTCTTCCCGGGCTTTTCGTTTTTCCCTGAGTTGTTGGAGTTGACGGCGCAGGTTTTCAACTTCTTCCTTGAGAGTGGTCTCTCGGCCGCGCCGTGTACGAATCTCCTCTTGCAGCTGTTCAATCCGTTCGGACATGCGTTCCATGTCCGTCGCGAGTTGGACCTGACGCCCCGTGAGGGTCAGGACACGGTTGTGGATTTCCTGCAATCGAGCATGGGCTTGAGCCCGGCGTTCCTCGATGGTCTGCTGTTCGGCCCGTAGTTGTTCGAGCAGTTGCAAGAGGGTGCGTTCTTCCTCTTGGAGGGCCTGCTCCTGCTGCCGCATGTCTGCCAGGCGTTCTTCCAGCACGTGGATGTGGGCCTCAATGCCCGGCAGTTCGCTGAGAAGTGTTTCCCGTTGGGCCTCCAGGCCACGTTGACGTTCCTGGACAACGGCTTCCTCCCGGAGGAGACGTTCCAGTTCCGCGTGGACCTGGGCGATGTCCGCGTGGTATTTTTTCAAAACTTCCCGTAGGTTGGTGTACTCTTCCCGGAGGGATTCCAATGTCTCTTCCAGCTCCTGAACCCGAGCTTTGTGATGAGCGACTCGTTCTTCCTGCTGGGAGCGGGCAGTTTTTGCCTGAGCCAATTCCTCCAGGGCCTGATGCCAACGGTATCCGTACCAGGTGAGCAGGTGGGCTTTGAGCTCTTTTTCCAGGAGCTGATATTCCCGGGCCCGGGCAGCTTGGCGCTCCAGGCGTCGCAAGCGGGGCGTGATCTCCGCGAGGATGTCCTGTACGCGCACCAGGTTGTTTTCCACTTCGGCCAGGCGGTTCAGGGCCTGGTCTCGTTTGCGTTTGTATGCGCTGATGCCCGCGGCTTCTTCGATGAGGGTCCGGCGTTCTTCTGGGCGCAGGGAGAGGGCTTGGTCAATGAGCCCTTGGCCGATGACCGTGTAGGAGCGTTTGCCCAAACCACTGGTGGCCAGGAGTTCCTGGATGTCCCGCAAACGCACCCGGGTGCCGTTCAGGTAGTATTCGTTCTCCCCTGAACGATGGGCTCGGCGGGTTAACACAACGGTGGTGTAATCCACGGGGAGCCAGCCGTCCGTGTTGTCGAAGGTGACACTCACAGTGGCCATGCCCATGCGAGGACGCAGTTCACTGCCGGCGAAGATCATGTCCTCGGTCCGTTTTCCCCGAAGGACCGAGTAACTCTGTTCTCCCAGGACCCAGCGAATGGCATCCGCGATGTTGGATTTCCCACTTCCGTTGGGACCAACAATCGCGGTAATACCACCGGTAAAGACAAATTGGGTCTTATCCGCGAAGGTCTTATATCCGTGTAGTTCCAGCTGAACTAGGCGGGGAGTGTATGCTGTATCGGTTGTTGAGTTCTGTGTCATATCGTTGGTCATGGAAAAACGCAAAAACGCGCGATGATATCGCAGCCCGAGGATATTGTACACGAGGGCGGGGGAAGGGACAAAATGCCCCCTCGTGGAGGTGAGGGGGCACAGGTCGAGCTAGGATCGCCGTCGCGAGCGGCGTCGACGGGCACGGCGCTCTTCAGACCCCCCACCTTCCTTTTGCCGCATGGCCGTTATCCACCGGGAACAGTTCTCGTCCTTTCCCAGGAGCATGTCCGCGGCGAGGATGGCATAGCGGACGTTTTCGTCCAAGGGGTTGGTAATGGCCGATGTCAGGCCGCTGGCCATGGCCATGGCCAGAAAGGTGGCATTGACCAGGGGGCGCCCCGGGAGCCCGAAGGAAATGTTGCTGGCACCGAGGACGGTGTTCACGCCCAGTTCTTCCTGTACCATGCGGACGATTTCAAAAACCTGTTTGCCCGCGCCCGGTACGGCCCCTGCGGGGAGGGTTAAGGGGTCAATGAGAATGTCCTCCGGCGGGATGCCATAGCTGGCCGCGCGTTCCACAATTTTCTTCGCGATGAGGAACCGTTCCCGCGGGTCGTAGAGGATACCGCGTTCGTCATTGCAAAGGCCAATGACCACTGCCCCCCTTTCGGCAACCAGGGGCAGAATGGCCTCCAAACGCTCTTCTTCCCCGGTGACGGAGTTCACAATGGGTTTCCCCTTGGCTACTTCGAGCCCAGCCTTGAGCGCGGGAATCACCGAGGAGTCAATGCTGATGGGCACATCCACCACTTCCTGTACAGCCCGGATGGCCTCGACCATCACTTTGGGTTCTACTTCCTCGGGGTTGGAAACGCCCAAACCGGCATTTACGTCCAGAATTTGGGCCCCGGCCTGAACTTGGGCAAGGGCATCCTGCTTCACGCGTTCGAAGTTTCCTACGCTCATCTCCGCGGCTAACTTCTTTCGCCCGCTGGGGTTGATGCGTTCCCCAATGATGACAAACGGTCGATTGGGCCCAATAACGACGGTTTTTGTCTCCGAACGAACGACGGTCTCCATGTCCCCTCCTTACGCATTCCGAATGACATGGGGGGACGCTTTCCACGTTCCGCGCCCCCCTTGCTCGTGACGCAACCAGTGTCTGCTTATATAACGCCCGCTTCCTTGAGCG